>NZ_JADEXF010000306.1 GCF_015207245.1 Nostoc cf. edaphicum LEGE 07299 | reverse complement strand
AAATAGTACTGGTTTATATGATTTAGGAGTACTTAATAAAAATATTCTTGATAAGGATATTCGCTACTATTTAGGAAAATTCTCTAGCCGAGATGCCAAAGCCATAATTCACAGTCTTACTCAACGTTCACATTATGAACTAAGTGAGGAATTAATTAACCGATTAGTGCAGGATTTGACAGGAGAACTAGACGAAGTACATCCAATTGAATTACAAATAGTCGGCGCTCAACTACAAATAGAAAACATTATGACACTTGCAGAATATAAGCTTTGTGGTGGCTCGGCAAAATTGGTGGAACGCTGGTTAGGGGAAGTTATCAAAGACTGCGGTCAAGAGAACGAAGAGTTAAGTTGGAAATTATTATTTGAGTTAACAGATGAAAAGGGGACGCGACCTTTAAAAACTAAAGCTGATTTAGCGGCTGCATTAGTTAATAATTATGATATAGATACGATATCAAGCTTTGACAAAGTTGGAGAACTGATTTTAGAAATATTGGTGGGTTCAGGCTTGGTATTGCGAGTTAGAGAAGAGTTAGGCGATCGCTACCAGTTGGTTCACGATTATTTAGTTGAACCAATTCGCCAAAAGAACAACTATGGTATGCTCGCCGAATTAGAAAAAATCAAACTTGAAAAAACTAGAGCCGAAGCAGCCCAACAACTTAGTCAAAAGCAACTAAATTTGGTATTGCAACGGCGACTGCGGGAAGCGCGGATAGCAGGTGCAATCCTAGCAATTATGGGGGGAACAATAGCAGCATTATGGTGGCAAGCCGACTTACAAAAAAGAGCAGCAGTCCGTCAAACTCTACGAGCTGAACGCAGTGAAACCAACTTGAAAATTAGTGGAATCGCTGCTGCTAGCGAAGCTTTATTTGCTTCTAATAAAGAATTTGATGCCCTATTAGAAGGTTTGCGGGCTTGGAGAAGACTTAAACAAGCAGAGATCGTGCAGCCAGATACCCGAATGCGGGTAGTGACAGCCTTGCAACAAGCAGTTTATGGGGTAACAGAGGTTAACCGCTTGGAAGGGCACACTGATGTTGTCTGGGGAGTAACTTTTAGCCTGGATGGTCAGTTGCTAGCATCAGGTAGCCTGGATAAAACGGTGAAACTTTGGCGTCCTGACGGTATCTTACTCCAAACTCTTAAAGGTCACACTGATGCTGTCACCTGTGTAAGTTTTAGCCCTGATGGTCAAACCCTAGCGTCTGCCAGCCTCGACAAAACAGTGCAAATTTGGCACAAAAACCCAGTTACAGGTGAATTTGACCCCAAGCCATATAAAACCCTTAAAGGACGCGGGGATTGGGTTTATAGCGTTAATTTCAGTCCTGACGGCGAGTTGTTAGTTACTGGCAGTAAGGATAAAACCGTAAAACTCTGGCACAAAGACGGTAGCTTAGTAAAAATATTAAGTGGACATCAAGGGTCAGTTAACTGGGTAAATTTCAGCCCTGATGGTAAATTAATCGCCTCAGCTAGCGACGACAAGACAGTGAAAATCTGGCGGCGGGATGGTAGCCTTGTTACAACTTTGCAGGGACATCAGAAAGGTGTGACTATAGCTGTTTTCAGTCCAGACGGTAAATTCTTGGCATCAGCAGGTCTAGATAAGACAGTGAAACTTTGGCAGAGGGAAAGTAACAGTACTAAAGACGGTTTTAACTTTCGTCCTTACAAAACTTTACGGCAGCATAATAAAACAGTGTGGAGTTTGAGCTTTAGTTCCGATAGTAAAAAGTTAGCTTCCGCTGGTGAAGACAAAATCATAAACCTCTGGAGTATGACTGGTACTTTACTCAAAACCTTTAAAGGACACAGTGATTATGTTGTCAGTTTAGCTTTCAGTCCAAATAACAAATTGCTGGCTTCAGGAAGTTATGACAAAAGTGTGAAACTATGGAGTTTAGACGCCCCAACACCGCCTATTCTTCAAGGGCATCGGAAGCAAGTTTTGAGCGTTGCTTGGAGTCCCGATGGCCGGATGCTAGCTTCTGGTAGTAGCGATCGCACTGTTAAGCTTTGGCAACGATACACCAATAGTGGCGAGGTCAAAACCCAACTTTACAAAACTTTAGTGGGGCACACAAATAAAGTTTCTAGTGTCAGTTTTGATCCCAAAGGTAAAATGCTGGCTTCAGGAAGTTTTGACAAAACAGTTAAACTTTGGCGGCTTGACGGTACTTTAATCATGACTCTCTACGGGCATAGTGATAGTGTGATGAGCGTGAATTTTAGTTCTGATGGTCAGTTGTTGGCATCAGCTAGCAAAGATAAAACAGTGAAACTTTGGAACCGTCAGGGTAAGTTGCTCAAAACCTTAGTGGGGCACCAGGGTTTGATAAATAGCGTAAACTTCAGCCATGATAATCAGGTTTTAGCCTCTGCCAGTGATGATGGAACCGTTAAACTTTGGCAACGGGATGGTACTTTACTCAAAACGTTCTCGCCCAATGACAGCTGGGTGATGGGTGTCAGCTTTAGCCCCAATGACGAGTTACTGGCTTCTGCCAGCTGGGATAATACGGTGAAACTGTGGCGACGGGATGGGACATTATTAAAAACGTTATTAAAAGGGTACAGCGATAGCATCAATGCCGTGACTTTTAGCCCCAATGGTGAATTGGTCGCAGCCGCCAACTGGGACGGTACAGTGAAACTTTGGAGCAGTGACGGCAAATTAATTAAAAGTCTCAATGGTCATCGCGCTGGGGTATTAAGTGTCAGTTTTAGCCCAGATGGTCAAACACTAGCATCAGCTAGTTATGATAAGACAATAATTTTGTGGAATTTAAATCTTGACGATCTGCTTATTCGTGGTTGCGATTGGTTGGGTGATTACCTTAAGCACAACCGTAATCTTGAAAAGCGCGATCGCCTTCTTTGTGATGGGATAACCCGTACAAACCCTTTTTAATTACAAATTACGAATTAGGTTGAAGCCTCAATGAGCAACCGCTCTTAGTTTAGCGGTTGATGAGGCGATCAGAGTTATTAATTCAGAACTAGAAATAAATTTCGAGCTAATCAGCCAAAAGAGCGATCGCTCTCCAAAAGTTCATGGCTATTTTCTTCGGGAGCCTCTTGTGGCAAATTCGCTAAAAAGGCTTGTAGCCTCATGCGCTCAATGTAGGGCCAGCCTCCCTCAGACTCAATATCTTTCAGCAGTGAGTAAAGTTGGCGGCGGTTAACAGGCAAACTCTCTTGAAAAATCCCATCCCGGATCTCTCGGTGTAACTGCTCTAATTGCCGCAGCAAAGCCAAAAGAGCTACAGTATCGCCTTCACAAGCTGTAGCGGCATCATACACCACAGTTGCGATCGCTTGCAGTTTACCAGACAATTTCTCTGATTCAATATTTTTGTGATCGTTCATGCCACCTTTTCCGTATAAATGAGGTCAACTCAAATTTACCGGAGATTTTTAATTTTCCCTAGTTTGTCAGTTGTCTCCCTGTTACCGCATCTCCTGAGTTGCCCTAGTTAGGGGTGAATATAACTAGATTTGTATCTTTATCAAAAGCAATTGCGATCGCTCCAAAAAGAGCGTAGTAACCTTTAGCATAGGCTTTACAGAAGCTAGATGCGATCGGGACGAGACTTTGTTGGATTTTGAGAACTTTGATTTTGAGTTAAAAAAAATCGTATGATCTGGCTGATTTACCCATCCAACAATGGGCTGTATGTAGTGGCGTCACATACATGATACAAAAAGACTTGGGCGACGACGCTTTTGCAATAAGCAAGAGCAAAGTGCGAAGCAGACACCCCTGTTCGCACTTTTCAAGGCACAAGCATTTATGCTTCTCTGTGTGAGGCTTACTCATACACTCGCCCAACTCCAAACAAATGCCACCAACAGTAAAACTGCTGGTTTTTTGCTCCCTAATGACACACATCCAAAATGGATGCAGTGTTCTACTTAGTCTGGGGTTTACACTCCAAGCTCAAGAGAGCGACACGTTTAACTACGTTTAGCAGAGAAAAGTTTGAGCAGCGTCTGACAACTAGACACCCGAACACTTGCTTCAACTCTCTTAATCAGAGCAAAGCCGTGTCCGAACAAAGGTAGCTTTTCGCAGAGTAGCGGCTTCTCATCAGAGATCGAAGCTTCGATGCAGTTTTACAACTTAGATATTAATTTTTGAGATTGAGGTTGACCATGAGGTATCGCGCTTTAATTGTTGCATTCTTGGCTTTGTGCCTGGGACTAATAACCGCTTGTAGTGATGCTCCTACTACCAGTAGTGGTAGAGATGTACTCACTTACGATCAAATTCGCGGCACTGGCTTGGCGAACAAATGCCCCCAGCTAGCAGAAACAAGCCGTGGTTCCATTCCCATTGATTCTAGTCAGTCTTATACCATCAAAGAACTTTGCTTGGAACCAACTAGCTTCTTCATCAAAGAAGAACCTGCTAATAAACGCCAAGAAGCAGAATTTGTTGCTGGCAAATTGTTGACCAGATACACTTCCACCATTGACCAGGTGCAAGGTAATCTAAAAGTTAACGCAGATAATAGCCTGACCTTTACGGAAACTGATGGTCTTGACTTCCAAGCCATTACTGTGCAACTTCCTGGTGGTGAGCGAGTACCTTTCCTCTTCACCATCAAAAATTTGGTTGCTCAAAGCCAACCCAGCTTAACCAGTATTAACACCTCTACGGACTTTGAAGGCAGCTTTAAAGTTCCTTCCTATCGTGGTGCTGCCTTCCTAGATCCTAAAGGTCGTGGTGTCGTCAGTGGCTACGATAATGCTGTAGCTCTCCCCGCCCAAGCAGATGATGAAGAACTTACCCGCACTAACGTCAAGCGTGCTGAAAATCTCAATGGCAAGATTTCTTTGCAAATCGCCAAAATAGACAGTTCTAGCGGTGAAATTGCTGGCACTTTTGAGAGCGAACAGCCATCTGATACAGATTTAGGTGCTGGCGAACCTAAAGAAGTCAAGATTCGTGGTCTATTTTATGCACGGGTTGAATCGACTCGTGGCTAAATCCTCGAAAGTAAGGCAACTGACTGGCACTCAAAACGACAATTCTGTAAGTATCAGACTTGTTCGCAAAAGTTAAACTATCCACCCTCTTTTTTAAGGAGGGTGGATAGATTTTTTACAAAAATGGGGAAAAGTTAAATCTGAGTAAAATTGGGGGCAAAATAGCCTTGCCAATTGGGAAAATTCTTATCCCTCAGTCTTATAGGTGACTTGATTCATCCCTTTCATTAAAAACACTATAGACTTAAGTACAAAAAAGGGTGTCTCACCCTTTTTCTTATTAGCTTGCGTAAATATACATAAAATTTTTTTAAATTATTAGTAATTTTTAACTATTGGATAATTTTCAGTGGAATGAGCACGTAATTTTACTGTAAATCCAACTTTTGCTTGTGAAATAAAAGCTCGACTACTGTTGTTTCGTTTCTCTAAATTAACTTCATCATT
>NZ_JADEXF010000305.1 GCF_015207245.1 Nostoc cf. edaphicum LEGE 07299 | reverse complement strand
AGGGCATACCTTGTGTGACAGCCGACGCTGTTACTGTTAAAGAACTGCAAGAGTTAGTCGCTGCCAATCCTCAAGCCACCGTGACAGTAAATCTGGAAACCTTGCAAGTGCAAATTGGCGATTACACAGCCCCAGTTGCGATCGGTGAAGGTACAAGAAGGACATTTATTTCTGGAACTTGGGACGCTTGCGGTCAGTTAGTAGCTAACGCTGACCAAGTTCGGGCAACAGCTACAAAATTACCCTACGTTGGTTGGGGTAATTTAGCCGCGAGTTAGCATTTTCTCATTCCCTGCCTGTCAGCCAGGGAATGATATCGTCTTCGGTAAATTACTTGTGATTCCTGCGTGGTCTCTAAATACTGTTCGGTTAAGCCAAGAGACGCAATGAATCCTATCTCTATACTAATCAGTCTTTCGTGTTGACGGCGATTTATCGCATCTTTGCGATCTAGAATTTTCATCAAAAAACCTTAACCAAATCGTATTGTGTGACCTCTCCCCTAGAAGGCTTACTGTGTACACACAAGTTATCTGATTACCCAAAAGTCCTTCTAAACCTCACCCTGTCCTATCGGACATCCCTCTCCTCAAGAAGCTATCCATTACCCGGATCTTTCTTAACAAACAGACAAAATACTTAAGATTAGACCGAAACGGTTGATGGGTATAGTTTTGAGGGAAAGTATAGTTGTGGGTGATGACGCATCATGCAAAAATGGGCAGAGTCAGAATTACAACAAGCAGACTTAGGGGATGCGAGGAGAAACAAACGGCTAGTACGTATTGTGGAAGACTTAGCATCCCAGCCAGCTAGTAGCGTACCACAAGCTTGTGGAGATATAGCAGCGACAAGTGCAGCATATGATTTTTGGAATTCACCATATTTTCAGCCATCAGATATTCGGAATGCCCAGATCAAAAGCACAATCGAAAGAATCAAAGAACATCAGGTAATATTGGCAATTCAAGACACAACAAATATAGACTTAACAGACCACCCAGCAACCAGTGGTCTTGGTTATCTCGACCACAGGAAATCATCAGGCTTAAAGGTACATTCAACATTTGCAGCGACAATTAAAGGAGTACCACTGGGAATTATTAATCAACAGGTTTGGTCGAGAGAAGCAGAAAATATAGGAATTGCAAAAAAACGCCGTCAAAGGGAAACACAAGAAAAAGACTCGTCTTCGTTGGTTAGATGGATTATCAGCAACACAAACGTTGATACCAAAAGAAATTCAAAGCGCATAAATATGGCATTAGCCACCTACTCAATTGTGGCATGGCGTTTATTATGGCTGACTTATGAAGCACGAGTTCATCCCGACCTGCCTTGTGACACAGTTTTAGAACCGAATGAATGGCAATCTTTATGTGCCACTATCAATAAAAATCCTATCCCACCCCATACGCCACCATCTTTACGCCAAGCAGTACGCATGATTGCCAATCTTGGTGGCTTTTTAGGTCGCAAAGGTGATGGTGAACCTGGGGTGAAAACCATTTGGCGTGGGCTGCGGCGATTACACGATATCGCCGCCACTTGGAAACTTCTCCATCCTGATTCTCCTAAGACATCAAAGTAGTTAACGATCGCACTCAGGTTTAGTGCGTTTTCTGTCTCTCAAGTCAATCATGCTCTCATTGTTTACTTCTATCATTCCCTCAGAGTCTGACTTACAGCAATATTAAGAAAGATGTGACTAATGGATAGAACGCTAGCAGGGAAGGGGTTGGGGGTTACGTCTCTATTCGACTCAACACAGAATACTGCTGTGTTAAGATTAACGTTGGGGTAGGCATTTCCAGCTGCTGCGTGGTGGTTCGTGGAACAACAATCCGAGGAACTGCTGCTCGGCCAATCGCAACAGGAACGCGCGTGACAATAGGAACAACAACGTGGGTTTTCGGGTTGTGGTTGCGGCTCCCCTCAGCACTCTTCTGCTGTCAGAACTGATGAATGGGAATTCATCGGGCGTACCAAAGAAGAGTCCAGACCTACTCCAGCGAGGTTGGTAACAATCTCCGAATATAAAACCGAGTCGGATAGCTTGGTAGGCTGCGAAACCGAACAGTTATCCGACTCATCCCATTTATTCTTTGATGTGCGAATAAGTTTGTAGTAAGGACTTTAGTCCTTGATTTGAGCGCTAAAGCGCTCACTACAAACTCAGCAAACTTAACGGATTACTAGAAAACTCCACAATTTCTATTGCAATTATAGTTAGGCAAGCTTACCTTGTGGAAAACTTGTGGAAAAGTACTTAAGTTTTTCCACAAGGTAATTATACTTAATTAAGTTTTGACTGTAGAATATCAAGTTTTCCCCAGTTTTTTCCACAATCTAAGTTAAATTTAATCAATTTTTAGACGTTACTTAATATTCTTGACTAATTCTTCAACCGTCAAAGCTCATAATTTAGACTGCTGGTTGTGGAAAACTTAAAATAAATCTTCAGGATGGTTTTTGAGAACGGCTAGTCATATTGATGCGATCGCTCAATTCCCGTAGAGTTTGTGCTAAGGTGCGATCGCTCTCCTGAAGTTGGGTAATTTTATCGCAACTATAGATTACCGTTGTATGGTCTTTACCACCAAATTCCTCGCCTATTCTCGGCAAACTCAAAGCTGTGTGTTGGCGCATGAGATACATTCCTAATTGACGTGCCCAGCTAATCTCTCTTCGTCGTGAGTTACCTTTAAGGTCATCTATTGAAACATCAAAATTATCCGCCACCACCTTTAAAATTGCTTCTGGGGTAGCTGCCATTTTTTCGTTAGGGGGTTCTAAAACTGGTGTGATATTTTCCACCGTCATCGGTAAACCCCAAATAGAAATATAAGCCACCGCCCGAATTAAAGCTCCTTCTAATTCTCGAATATTAGAAGTATAGTTAGAAGCAATATACTCAATCACATCGCGGGGAAGACTAAGATTTTCATCCTCAGCTTTTTTCTGCAAAATTGCCATTCTCGTTTCTAAATCCGGCTTTTGAATATCTGCAATTAAGCCCATAGAAAACCGAGAACAAAGACGTTCTTGCAAGCTAGGAATCTGGTTAGGCGGACGGTCGGAAGCAATGACAACTTGTTTACCAGCTTCATGTAGAGTATTAAAAGTATAAAAGAATTCCTCTTGGGTATATTCCTTCCCTTCAAGAAACTGAATATCATCGACTAATAAAACATCAGCCGCTCGGTAATGCTCTCGGAAACTTTGCATACTATCCTTACGGATGGCTGTAATTAAATCATTAGTAAACTGCTCAGTAGAAACATAAAATATTTTACAATTAGGAAAAATTGCATAGCGATAATGACCAATAGCTTGCATCAAATGAGTTTTACCCAAGCCGACACCACCGCATAAAAATAAAGGATTAAACTCTTTACCTGGAGATTCTGCAACTGCCAAAGAAGCAGCATGAGCCATACGATTATTAGCACCAACTACAAACCGTGAAAAGACATATTTAGAGTTTAAGTCAGTAGTTTTATGATTGCGATCGGGAACAGCTTCAGAAATACTGCTGGAATTTGGTGATTCCCAAGCAACCTCTCGTTCACTAAAATGAGAAACTTCATCACCTTGAGCAACCGTAATGTAAATTCCTACGGGATGACCGAGAATATCTTGTACTACATGAGCAATGGTATTAATGTAATACTTCTGTAACCAATTACGAGCGAATGGGTTAGGAGTGCGGATAACCAAACAATTATTTTCTAATCGCTCTGCACTAGCAGTTTTGATCCAAGTTTCAAAGGTAGGTCGGGATAGTTCAAGCTTTAGGCGCTCTAGTACCTCACTCCACAGACTTTCTATGGGAATTTCCATTATCCACCACCTTTGCTGTTAATCGTCACAATAGAAGAGAAAGCACTAATTTAGCATTGAGACACGCTAGACCTAAAATAAGCTTTTAAGTTGTAACCAAATCGAGTGCTGAGTGCTGTTAGCGGTAGCGGGGCGTTTAGCCCGTGCTGAGTGCTGAGTAAAGCAAAAATTTATCAGAGCTTTATTACTCAGTATATGCCTCGTCCCTTTATTATGAGCGGTCTTTTAACCTCAGCACTCAGCACTTTTAACTCAGCACTCTCATTGACACGGAGAAGCAACGACACATGAAGATAACAAACCATCACTCAGCGCCCAAAAAAATTGAAACCAGGGGCTTACCCCAAAGGTTGTGGATACTCTCATACGGGGTAGCAGTGGTGTTCCTGGGGAGCTGCTCTCTTCTACCTGCTAAGACTGTTGATAATCAGCAAAGGGATACTCAAGCCCAAAACACAACACAACCGAATCCGGTAATTGTCCCCCCGCAGATTTTCTCTTCGTCTGGAGATCCTAATTTTGTAGTGAAAGTAGTGCAACAGGTGGGACCTGCGGTAGTTCTTATTGATTCTTCCCGAACAATCACTTCTCGCATACCAGACGAATTTAACAACGATCCATTTTTCCGGCGATTTTTTGGAGAGGGAAACCCACGGCCTAGACAAAGGGTAGAGCGCGGTAGTGGCTCTGGATTTATCATTAATTCTTCAGGGCAGATTTTGACTAATGCCCATGTGGTAGATGGTGCTGATAGAGTGACTGTCACACTCAAAGATGGCCGAACTTTTGATGGGAAAGTACTGGGTGAAGATCCGGTAACTGATGTGGCTGCGATTAAAATTGACGCTAATAATCTGCCTACCCTAGCTGTGGGTAATTCTGATACTTTGCAACCAGGAGAAGCAGTAGTAGCTATTGGCAACCCGTTAGGCTTGAATAATACCGTTACATCTGGAATTATTAGTGCCACAGGGCGTTCTAGTAGCGAGATCGGTGCTAGTGACAAGCGGGTTGATTACATCCAAACGGATGCTGCGATTAACCCTGGTAATTCCGGCGGCCCATTGCTCAATGCTCGTGGTCAAGTGATTGCAATGAATACAGCGATTATCCGAGGCGCGCAAGGCTTGGGATTTGCTATACCTATTAACACCGTGCAAAGGATTGCCCAAGAATTAATCGCTAAAGGTAAAGTGGATCATCCTTATTTGGGTGTGCAGATGGTGACACTGACACCAGAAAATAAAGAAAGAATCAAAAAAGTCGCAGGCGATCGCTTAAATATTACAGCAGATGACGGCGTTTTGCTGGTTGAGATTGTGCCGCGATCGCCTGCATCTGTAGCTGGACTACAAGTTGGTGATGTGATTAAAAGTATTAACAGCCAGCCTGTTACTAAAATTGAAGAAGTACAAAGACTAGTAGAAAAGAGCCAAATCGGTACTAAATTACCTATAGAAGTGGAACGCAATGGGCAAATTGTCCAAGTAGCAGTTCAACCTGCTCCTTTGCCTGTTAGACGTGAAGGATGATGTTTGTCATTTGTCATTGGTCATTGGTCATTTGTCATTGGTCATTTGAAAAATAACTGACATACTTCACTCTCTCCATGCCCCATGCCCCATGCCC
>NZ_JADEXF010000304.1 GCF_015207245.1 Nostoc cf. edaphicum LEGE 07299 | reverse complement strand
AATTAATTAGCCGCAGCTATTTCAGTGCTACCTGAATTCTGAGAACGAGTGAGGCTATTAAAGAGAACTTGACCGAGTGCTTTAATTAAACTTCCCTCTAACTCTTGAGCCATCTTTAAATTGAACCCAAAGGCATTATTGGCTTCTGCAACAATCCGTTCTGCTGTTATATCATCAACGGGCAATGCATTTAATGCCTGACGATACTTATCCTTAAATGCCTTTTTGTCAGGAATTTGCTCAAAGTTGTAAAAAGATGTGCCTTCATAGCCAGAAAGCTTTAGGGCTGATTGAGCAACTTTTTGTAGCATTTGACCCCCAGAAAGATCGCCCATGTAGCGAGTGTAGGCATGACCTAGCAATAAGGCTGGTTCACTAGCAGAAATTTCCCTAATGCGGTCAATGTAGCTCTGGGCAGCAGGTGAAGGTGTAATTTGCTCTCTCCAATTATCCCCATAATAGAACACCATGTCTTTTTCGAGCGACGATTGGCGATTAAGTTCAGGAAAGTAAACCGCACTAATCACAGGATGCTCTATATGCCTCTCTAATGCCGCTTCTAGTTCGCTGTAGACGTAATACAAGTTGCTTAAGAATTTGGCAAAGCAGTCTCTATCCACAACTCCTTGCAAAAAACATTTCATGAATGCCACATTTTCCGCTGATGTGTGGGCTTGTTGAGTTCCAGAGCGGAGTTTGATGGCTAAATTGCTACTCATTGTTGCTTCCTTCATGTTCAAGCGCAAGGTTTATCGGCAGTCACCGACTCAGGATGCCTGCCACGACCAGCTAAAAAATTGTTATTCTAGGTTTAGAAAGGATCTGCATCACTTTATCCAACAAGTACAACTGCCGATGCAAATCCCAGCTATTTTTATTTATCCTAAGATTATTTAACTATTCATTTATATATAGCTATTTAGATATTAATATTTATTTATGTTTTTCTGATGCTCCTATTTAGACACATCCCAGTAGGGGCGCAAGGCCTTGCGCCCCTACCGTGTAGTTACCTGAAAATAGCTTTAATTTCTGACCTTAATCTGAAAACTAGCAGAGATTAATAACAGCGATACCTACGGCGGCAAAGTATGCGAACTCATTGTAAAATGCTGCCAAAAATCATTGGTGTCAACTTAAGCTGAAAGCCTTTTCAAATCTCGTTTCCAGCCTCTGGGCTGGAAATGCACTTCAATTGCGGCTCTGCCGTCTCCGACTGGGAATGAGACAATATAAAAGCTGGTTCTAGGCTGGCTTTCACGTTAAGTTGACACCAATGGCCAAAAATTACCCTTGATAGACTGCATTATTGGGTATCCATTGCAGACTTACCTAATCAAACCTGTCGATATTAAATCATTGAGAAGGACAGTTTATTGGACATCTGCTGACAAAGAATGTAGAGATAAGTTAGCGCAGTTAGGTGAAGCCTAGTCCAATTTTGCATTTCTACCAGGATTTTAATGCTACTGAAGGACAAATTTAACTTAATCTTATCCTTTTTTTGATTTGTTCTTAGTTGTACTAAGACTTTTAATACAATAGATTGTATTTAAGAAGTATAAAATTCTTCTATAAAAATCCGATTTAATTTTTGAAAAGCTTGCCTGCTGTAGCTTTGGGTGATGTAAATCAGAGCTTAAGTATACTTAAAAAGATTAATACCGGATTGTTAAGAGTTCTATGTGATATTTTCAAAACCGATTTAAGGATTCAGTTGACCGTTTGGTATTGTCCTCACTAAATCAGGATAAACTCTATGTATCGATTCCAGATCAGTGCATACACTCAAACGGGCGAATCCATTGGTCTGGTGGGTTCTACTCCAGAGTTGGGATTGTGGGATATTAGCAAATGTGTTCATCTGCGTACAAGTGGCGATCGCTATCCTTTATGGTGGACAGATGAAATTGACATTCAAGAGCCAGGCGGTCCACAGAGAGTTGAATACAAGTACGTGCGCCTCGATGTCAACGGCAACGCCCAATGGGAGAGCTTACTAGATACAAACCGCTGGATTCCAATCGATTCTAAAGATCGTGTCAGCACAATTATTGTGGATGATGGCGCATTCAGTTATTTACAAGCTTATCCGTTTGGATATATTGAGAAGCCTGCTGTTAAAATCCCCCTGGATCGAGAGCCTGAAGGTTTAAAAATTGTAGTAATTGGCAGTTCCGTCGCAGTAGGTCATAAAGCTTGGTTTTTGAAAGGTTGGGTTTGGCTGTTGGCACAAGCTTTACAGCAAAAATATGGGCATAAACTCCTAAATGTGTCGGAAGTGGGGGCGAATGTCAGCAGAACGATCGCTCGATTTCCCCGGTTTGTCACCCCAGAACAACCAGATATTGTGATTATTGCCCTGTCTTTAGGCAACGAAGGATTAGCCCACTGTCCCCCTCATGAACGGCGGGCAGTACAGCGGCGGTTTGAAAGTGGCTTGCAGCAGCTTGTGAAAATGACGCGCGACATCGGAGCAATCCCAATTCTGGGCGGAGTCTATCCCAACGGTGATTATTCCCTGGAACATTACTCGTTGATACGAGACACACACAAACGAATGCTCAGTTGGGGCGTACCTGTACTGGATTGGTTGGCAGCCGTAGATGATGGACAAGGACGATGGAAAGCGGGGACATCCTTCGACCCGGCTCACCCGAATACAGTCGGTCATAGCCTTATGTATCAGCAGATCGATCACCATTTATTTGATATCGACAAAGACGAATTAGCAAAAGAAAAACAACGCTTCCGGCAACAGAATGAATTTCCCATCTACTTTGATAATGGGGGCTTTCATGTCTCTATCTGCATGGAAGAGAAGTGTTTACGGATTGTTAATTCATCGGAATACAGCTACACGATCGCTCCCTATTGGCAGGAACTACAAACTGCACTGCAAAGTAAGGCTGGATTGATATCAGGTATTTACATTGCGAAGAATACCCAGGCGGGGACGCTCCCCTTCTTTGCTGTAGAGGATGGTGCGATCGCAACTACAATAAACATCCCCCCTAATATCGATCTAGAATATAGCCCCGCCTTCAATCTCTTTTCGCCGAACAACGTTTTATTCTATGACGGGCATTTGGGGATTTTGCAAGCGGATGAACGTCACCTCTGGATAATCAACGAATCAGACAACGAGTACAACATTCAGCCGATGTGGACGGAAGTTTGCAACGCCCTTAAAGCTATGCCATCGGGTGTTTATGAAGATCCGTTTTATCCCGATGTCCCTTTTCGCACGATGATGATTGGTAAGGATGGGCTAGAAAGCCGGGTGAAAGCACCACCTAAGTCTGCGGTGTTATTCCAATACAAATGTGAGTTATCGGATATCAGCCGTGTGGCGATTCTTCCCCTTGGCGATCGCTGTGCCGTCCGTATGATGTTGTATAAAATGGAGTATGACGGCCCCGCCTTTCCCTTCGATTTGGCGCGCACCACTAATATTGCAGATGTTGCGGATGCGATCGAACACGGTTTTGATGATATGTGGAACCCTGCTTATTTGCATTACAGTCCTGATGCAGGTAGGATTTACCACAGTAAGTGGTCGGGTTTATCCTTTGCCCATGAAGTCGAAGAGACAGACGACCCAACGAACGATATGTTTCCTGTCTATGAACGGATGCGCATTCGCTACACAGCACGTTCTGAAAGGTTTTGGTATGCATTGCGGCACTGTGACAAAGTGCTTTTTGTTCGTACAGGAATTAGCGAGCGCGGTGGTGTGATAGATTTAGTCAACAAGCTAGAAAAACAATGTCAGGGGAAACCATTTCATCTCTTGCTTCTTTCTCCCCAAAGCAGTGATGAGTTTTTAGACCTTCCCAATGTGCTGCATTACAATGTCGAGTTTAATCCCGATCGTATGTATGAAGATTTAGGACACTGGATGTATTGCACAGAGGTAATGCGAGGTATTCTGGAATCCCTTGGTGTGTCCAGCAAAAACCTCTTTTGGTGTCCACCCAAAATACCGAAGGGGTGAGGAATTAAGTAGGGGCGATGCCTGCGGCGGGCTACGCCAACGCATTTGTTATTTCGGCGTTCGCATTTGTTATTTCGGCGTTCGCATTTGTTATTTCGGCGTTCGCATTTGCTATTTCGGCGATCGCATTTGCTATTTCGGAGTACTCATTTGCTATTTCGGAGTACTCATTTGCTATTTCGGCGAACTCATTTGCTATTTCGGCGTACTCATTTGCTATTTCGGTGTACTCATTTGTTATTTCGGCGACTGGGTTGTTTGAGTGGCTGTGAAATGATCTGCCGATTACTTACAGCTTGTTTTTGTCGCAAATCATCACAAATTGCTTGTAAATCGTAGTTGAAAGCCTTTGCATGTTCTTCTCTAATTCTATAAATCTCTTCAAGAATTTCATCTTTCCACATATCTACTCTCCCATTAGTTCGTAGGGTGTACAAAGGGTTGGCAACTCGTATCCGGCATCAAGACTGATTTGGGCTAGCTTCTTCTGGATTTGAGCATTGGCAATATGCTTACAGTTCCACGTTAACAGATAGTCCAATCCGTAAACTGTAGCCGCCGCAATATGAAGCGCATCGTCAGCAGCTTTCGGTGGAAGGCTACTTTTTGCGATAAATTGTCCTGCTAAATTTTGAACAGCTTCACTGACTTCAAGCAAAGGAAAATCACGCACTATTTCAAGTCGCTTCGTTGCTATCTCTGTATTGCCTCGTGCTACTTCATCCAAAACCACTTGAGAAATGTAGAGCATAAACCGATCGCGACGTGTGTCCCACCATTCCCGTGTAGCTTCTAAATTAGCCATTAGGATCAAGTTGTTACTGGGTCTAGCAGTCAAGTAGCCAACAATACTGGTTTCGATGTAAACAGTTTCGCTCATCTGGTATTAAGCTGTGAACTTTCTCATGTTATCCGAAGTCAAAAACCATAAACTGCGTAGGTTGGATGGAGGAACGAAACCCAACCGTATTAAGTTATAACGGTGAAGTTTAATTGCTGCCATTCTTCAATAGCCCAATGGATGCCGGAAATCACCAACCACTTTATCAAGTTCTTGAGCGATCGCCAACAACTCCATCTCACGCCATCGTTTGCCAACAATCTGCATCCCAATCGGTAAGCCATTATGAGTTTGCCCAATCGGAATCACCACCGCCGGATGACCACTCAAATTAAATGGCATAGTGTAAGCTCCGTTTGCCACCGCATGAGGATAGGATTTGCCCTCAATATCAATGGCGCTCCAAGCCGGACAATGGGTAAATGCAGGAGTTGCTGTCACAGGAGTGAGCCACACATCCCACGCTTCTAAAGCTTCATCCATTTGGGCAATGAAGCGATCGCGCTCTGTAAGTGTCTCGAAATATCCTCTAAGGCTGGGATTCAAAATTTCTGGCAGAAAGCTGCTGAAATTCCCCAATTTTCGGAGTTTTTTGTCGCCTTGAGTCGCTGTGCGAAAGAGTAACTCTAAGCTGCGTAGCACATTATAGCGA
>NZ_JADEXF010000303.1 GCF_015207245.1 Nostoc cf. edaphicum LEGE 07299 | reverse complement strand
ATATTGTAAATATAAATACCTCTAATAAAATTTTGTACTAATGCTAAATTACTTTGTTGCCTTTGAGAACGTGTTGCCATATCTATTAATTCTCCCTGCACAATGACACAAGTTGAAACTAGACTGTTTTCAACCTCAGCAAGGCGACTTAATATATTGACGTTACCTAAAATAGCTAGACTACAGTGATTTGTATCGATTAGGTACATTGTTCAAAAGGATTATCTTCATTAAACTCTGCTTGACCACGGCTAGCAATTACTAGCTTCAGACACTCCTCTAAGTCATCACCTTCCCAAGTACCTATAGTTTTCAGATGTTCTAGAAGTGAGCTTCCTGTGGAATTAACAGTAGTCTGACTAGGAAACTCTACTTGATGTTGTGTTGGTTGCACTTGGTTTTGTTTTGTTTTCAAAAAACGTAAAAAATTAAGTGTTTCAGTCAAAATTGCATCTGGTGCTGATTGAATTTCCTCGATAAGTTGTTCTTTAATTTTCATATTTAGGCCTCTTTAACTGAGATTATTTAGTAGTATAAAACAGCAGCTAGGGTTGTGGCTACGTTGGTAGACCTCCAGTTTGAAAAATCTGTTCGGCTGTTAAATTCAATTCTGGGAAAGTAGGTGACACGATGCGTTGTTTACCGCCGCAGGCATCAGTGGCTCTAAATTGAGTAACTTGGTATTCACCATCGATTAATTGATAAATAGATATAGTAGGCTGTTTTGGGTTGCCAGTGAACTTTTTAGCGCCTAGACCAAGATAATCTACAACCCAGTATTCAGGAATTCCAATACCCTCATACTTACCTTGTTTTGTGTAGTAGTCATCATCCCAGTTGGTACTAACTACCTCAACTACTAAGGGAATTGATGCTGCAAGGCTTACAGTTGATTCTTTTTTCCATAGCGGTTCATTTATTAAATTAGGGCGATTCAGTAATAGCACATCTGGTGAATAGGCAGATTCCGAATTAGTTGGTTTTACTAGCGCAGCTTTGGGGATTGTATAAGGTAAATTTAATCGGTCAAATTCTACTATTAGTTTTCTTGCTAGAAAACCAATAATATCCTCATGGTCTCCTACTGGTTGTGCCATTTCAACAATCACCCCATCATGTAATTCATATCTTCCACCTTGGGGTCGCCACGCTGCAAAATCTTCAAAGGTTACTAGTTTTGGTATGGCTTGAGTCATAATTTATTACCCCTAGTAGTCGTTTCGATCATATTGCTTTCTTACGTTCAGCCTTAACAGTAATATTAAGGGGTACAGTACTGGAAAAGGTTTGTTGCGGAGAACTAAACTATGGTAGCAATAACAACATCCGCAGAAAATAGGGTTTTACTGCAAAACATCAGCTGGCAGACATTTAAAACCATGCTGGCTGAAATGGGTTCAGAACGTAATTCCCGATTTGCTTATGACAATGGAACGATAGAAATTATGACCCCACAAATGCCACACGAAAACTCAAACCGTGTAATTGAAGGTTTTGTTGTTGTCCTGTGCGAAGAGTTGGGCTGGGAAATTAGACGCGCTGGTTCGCTAACTTTAACGCGAGATGATTTACAGAAGGGAGCCGAGCCAGATAGTAGCTACTACATTCAAAATGAAGCGTTAGTTCGAGATAAAGAAAAGATTGACCTCGCCACCGATCCGCCCCCTGACCTGGTGCTGGAAGTTGAATATTCCAGGTCTGCAATAGACAAGCTGAGGCTTTATGCTGCAATGGGAGTTCCCGAATTTTGGCGTTATAACGGCAGTGTGTTGAGAGTTTACACGCTTGCAGGTGGACAATATTCAGAAGTTCAAACCAGCCCTACTTTTGCGTCTGTGTCGGTGAAGGAGATTCCTCGGTTTATTCAAGAAGCTAAAAAGAATGGGGAAATTGCTACTACCCGTGCTTTTCGGGCTTGGGTGCAACAAAAAATTTCTGCTAGTGATTGACTCACTCGGCATGAATGCGCGGATATTCAACAGCCACATACCCAGGGGTTTTCAGCATTTATTCTTACAAGGGTTTGTTGAGTGCCTGCGTTCGTCATAATACTAAGTGGAAGCAAGCTACGCGTAACGTCTTGCAGAGGAGAAGTTGTCGCAGCGTAGTTTACCGCCGTAGGCATCGCCCCACAAATGTTAAGAAACATATAGATAGCCTTATAGGGGAGAAGCTTTAATTTTTCCCTCTTCACTACTAAAGAACCTTGCTAGGGGCTTAAATTTCGCATTGGATTTTCCACATCAGATAAAAAGTGAGCAAAATCTGCGACTTTTTAGATAAATCGGGAATCTGAGTCTTCAATTTCCATAAAAATTGGTTAATCTCAGCAATAACTCTTCAACATCGGTAATGAATGCCAACAAACGTTGACCATCTCCCACCTTCCTAACCCCCTGTTTTCTTTGCAATTGCGGGATTTACTAGGTATTTTTTCCTACTTTTGGGGTGGTTTTTAGGGAAACAAGTACCCTAAAATTACAAAAAATCCTGAAATCTATATAAATTAATGGTTTCATCTATCCACATCAGGCTACAACACCTTAGAATGATTCATTGAAAAGTCGAGCCGATGGGATGTACAGCCGTTTTGAGTAAAGATACTCCCAAAGGATGATTTTTGTATTTCCGCAAGCAAATATTTCAGTATAAATGTATTATTTTACATCCGTACTGAAATCTCAAATAAACCTTCAGGAGTTTGACATGAACAAAGGTGAATTAGTTGATGCCGTAGCTGAAAAGGCTAGTGTTACCAAGAAACAAGCGGATGCAGTCTTAACTGCCGCTTTGGAAACGATTATTGAAGCGGTTTCCTCTGGTGATAAGGTGACATTGGTGGGATTTGGCTCATTTGAATCACGGGAACGTAAAGCCCGTGAAGGTCGCAACCCGAAAACAAATGAAAAAATGGAAATTCCAGCGACGAGGGTTCCTGCCTTCTCCGCAGGAAAACTGTTTAGAGAAAAGGTAGCACCCCCAAAAGCATAGGTTCTGTCTTCGGGAACCCTTTTTTAATGCGGCAACCTGCACACGGGGGAAATTTAGCCTGGGCAGCAGCACTGGCTGGTTGTCCCCCTGATGCTATTCTGGATTTTTCTGCTAGCATCAGCCCATTGGGGCCTCCAAACAGCGCGATCGCTGCTATTAAGTCCCAAATTGGTAATCTTAAGCACTATCCAGACCCAAACTATAGTGAACTGAGACTAGCTCTCAGTCACTTCCATCAAGTGCCGTTTGAGTGGATTCTGCCGGGTAACGGCTCCGCAGAATTACTCACTTTAATCGGTAGGGAATTAGCTCAATTAGCCGCGACAATTTTAATCACTCCAGCCTTTGGCGATTACTACCGAACCCTGAAGTCGTACAACGCTAAAGTGCTGGAGTGTCCTTTGTCATTGGTCATTGGTCATTGGTCATTGGTCGTTGACAAAGGACAAAAGACAATGGACAAAGGACTCTTGCTAAATAACCCCCATAACCCAACCGGAAAACTATTTTCGAGAGAGTCTATTTTGCCCTACCTGGAGCAATTTGCTTTGGTTGTGGTGGATGAAGCATTTATGGATTTTGTGCCGCCCAATGAGGAACAAAGCCTGATTCCGGTGGTACAGGAATATCCGAATTTAGTAGTATTGCGATCGCTGACCAAATTTTACAGTCTCCCAGGACTGCGATTGGGATATGCGATCGCACATCCTGACTGTCTAGCTAAATGGCAGCTATGGCGAGATCCTTGGCCCGTAAACACACTAGCCGCAGCGGCGGCAATTGCAGCACTACAGGATACGGAGTTTCAGCAGCAAACCTGGGCATGGCTACCACCTGCACGAAACCAACTGTTTCAGGGTTTAGCTGAAATCCCAGGATTGCAACCCCAAGCAAGTGCTGCTAACTTTTTACTGGTTGAGTCCCAAGAATCTACTTCCGAGTTACAGCAACAATTACTCAAGTATCACCAGATTTTAATCCGCGATTGCCTTAGTTTTAAAGAACTAGGCGATCGCTTTTTCCGGGTTGCTGTACGTGAAGAGTCCGATAACCAACGCTTACTAACAGCGCTAAACTCAGTGCTGAGTGGGCAGTGAGTGGGGAGTGGAGAGTGGGGAGCAGGGGAGTGGGGGAGACAAGGGGACAAGGGGACAAGGGGACAAGTCTCTCCCTTGTCTCCCCCCTCTTCCTTGTCTACCTTGTCTCTTCTCCATACCCAATGCCCAATGACAAATGACAAATGACAAATGACAATTGACTACGATGTTGTAATTATTGGTGGCAGTCTTGCTGGATACTATGCTGCACTTGCTGCAACCCAACTACGTGCTACAGTTGCCCTAGTCCAACCCAAAGCAGACTACGGGTTTACTCATCACCATGCTCTTACCGAAATTGGTAAACTAGCACAGAAGTTGAAGGATGCGCCTGGTTTTGGTATTCATGCCACACACACTGATACCTTAGAAGAATGCCATATATCTATGGCATGGCAAGAAGCGATGCTGTATGCTCAATCCGTCGCTTCAAATCTCCAAGAACAGCATTCCCCAGCCATTCTAGCCGCGCAGGGAGTCGATGTCATTGTTGGCAGTGGTCAATTTCAATCTTCGCCCGAACTGGCTTTTGCCGTAAACAATCGCCTACTACGTGCCCGTACTTATTTGCTGGCTAGTGGTTCGCGTCCAGAAATTCCTGAGATTGAAGGATTGCAAACCACTGGCTATCTAACCCTTTCTAATATTTGGCAATCTTTCCAGGGTACGACATTACCCAAAAATTGGGTAATTATCGGTGGAATTCCCCAAAGCGTTGAAATTGCCCAAACTTTAGCAAGGTTTGGTTGCAGTGTGACGCTGGTAGTCAAGCATCCTTATGTTCTTCCATATCTAGACCCTGAGATAGCCACATTGCTTCAAGCGCAATTGGAAGTAGAAGGTGTGCGCGTCCTTACCGAAAAACCAGTAACTCAGGTGAGGCTAATTGAAAATAAAAAGTGGATTCAAGCAGGAGATAAGGCAATTGAAACTGATGAAATTCTGGTGGCGACTGGACAACAGCCAAATCTTGAACCTCTAAATCTGGCAGCAGTAGGTGTGAAATGGCATCGTCGTAGCTTAGTGGTGAATGATAAACTGCAAACCACTAACCACCGCATTTACGCCTGTGGTGATGTAATTGGTGGTTACGACTTTGCCAATGTTGCTAATTATGAAGCAAAAATTGCTCTGAACAATGCACTATTTTTCCCTAGATTACGAGTAAATTATTCCTCAATTCCTTGGGCAATATTTTCTGTGCCGATGCTGGCGCAAGTGGGTTTGACAGAGGCACAGGCAAAACGCCTATTTAGCCGGGATAAAATTTTAGTTTTGCGACAATATTTTAAAACAGTGGCAGCAGCCCAACTTCGGGATGAAACCACTGGGATGTGTAAATTAATTGTGCTACGCAATGGGGAAATTTTAGGAGCTTCGATATTGGGGGCAGAAGCTGGAGAATTA
>NZ_JADEXF010000302.1 GCF_015207245.1 Nostoc cf. edaphicum LEGE 07299 | reverse complement strand
GTATCAAATAATTTAACTCAAAATCGTCTTAATCCCCCATTCTCCAGGGAACTTGCTCAGGAGTTACTGAATAACTACGGTTCTCCGCTTTATGTTTATAATGGCGATCGCTTGGACGAAACTATTGAGCGGATTACCAAAGCAGTCAGTTATCCCCGCACGCAATTTCGGTTTGCAAGCGTTACCAATGGCAACATTGCGCTGTTAAAAATTTTTCGTTCCTTTGGGTGGGGACTTCACGCCAATACGCCGGGAGATATTTATTTAGGATTGCAAGCTGGTTTCGATCCTCGTGAGATTGTTTATAGCGGCAGTAATTTGAATCAGGCTGAGATGATACAAGTCCTAAATTGGGGAGTTACAACTCTCAATTTTGATAGCCTCGCTCAATTACAGTTGTGCTGCAAAGTTTTGCCCAAACACACAGAGAAAGCTATTCGGCTAGGTTTACGCCTCAATTTGCCGGAAATTACTGGAGATAGCCGCATTGGTGTACGTCCAGAGAAATTTGGTGATGCGATCGCTTTAACTGGTGAGGTGGGACTAAAGCTGAGTGGTTTACACTTCTATCGAGGGACGGGAACTAACGCCACAGCAGCTTTTACCCAAGCAATCGATACGGTAATCGCCACAGCACAAAAGTTACCTGATTGGGAATATTTAGATTTTGGTGGTGGCTTTGGCTATCCTTATCACCATAACAAAACAGCCTTTAACTGGGAAATATTTGGGGCTGAGTTAACCGAGAGAATTACTCGTTTAGGACGGGAAATTGATTTGGTGATTGAACCCGGACGAAGTGCGATCGCAGGATGTGCAACTTTGCTTGCTCAAGTTGTTTCGGTGAAATGGCAAGGAGAAAAACAGATTGTTGGAGTTGATACCACCGTTGCTAATCTTTCAGTACCCTCTGTACACGGCGGCTACCGAGAAATTATCACTTGGAAAAAAGTAGACAATCCATTCACAACTGATATTTGTGGTAACACCACATATTCACGAGATTATCTGGGGAAAAATTGCCAACTCCCAGCGCTAGAAATTGGTGATATCGTTGCCATTTTAGATGTCGGTGCTTATGGTTATGCAATGTCGTCTCACTTTTTACACCGTCCCAAACCTGCGGAAGTCTTGCTAGAAAATGACACACATCGCTTAATTCGCCAACGAGAAGACTACAGTGTTTTACTAACAAATCAAATGCTTGATAGTTCCCCCCTTTTTAAGGGGGGTTAGGGGGGATCAAGCCCAATCTCAACCGTATTGACTAACAATTAATAACTAACATAAAACAACCATTATGAAGTGTATTAACTGCGGAACTGACAATAAACTAAAAGACCGGACAGCTAATCAAGGTCGGTGTATAAAATGCAATCATCTCTTTGCCTTTGAACCGACTAGTATGAGTAATGTTCAGATTACTGATCCTTTTTTTGCAAAGGCGATCGCTGACATTTCTGCAAATAACACCTTATTTTTTACACCCAAGCAACTACTTTATTTTCTAGATAATCGTCTAAGAAAAAACTCAAAGTCAATTTCACGATTTGGCTGGTTAATTCCTTTTTTAATTATTAACTTGGTTACATCATTAACAATTTTTATACCGCTAATAGTAAATCTTGCGTTTATTAATTTCTTTTATGTAAGTAGCAAATCAACTAAACTCAATCTTGTAAGTCGCAAACAAAATGCGAGGAATTTACAAATCATAGGAGTAATTATCCTTTCGATAGGAATTCTGGCTTTAAAGTCATTTCCCCTCTTTGTGATTATTGTGATACTAGGAATGCTGCCCATATATTTAGGAACTCTACAGATAGGGAGAATTGAATTATTAACACAAGACTTTTTAATTTCTGAATCTCAGGTTAAAGATTGGCTAGATCGTTGGCAGCAGATAAATGGTTCCATTCTCAAAATCCTTCCTTCGCCAAAGCAGGAAAATACACCAGCCGCGATTAATCCTGACGTAACGGCTTACAGTTTTGATAGATTAGTCGTTTGTGATAGTGCTAGTATTGCTCAACTATTAATTGCTAATAATTTTCACTTTGAGAACAACTGTGCAATTCTCAGCATTACTGGATATCCCCAAAGCATTTTTGACACCACAATGCAAATGCTGCGGCGCAATCCCGATTTGAAAGCCTATGCAATACATGATTGCAATCCACGAGGAATTGCTTTAGTTCATAATTTGAGAACCAATGCTAATTGGTTTCTCAATAGCGAGATTGCGATTATTGATATTGGACTAACGCCACGTCAAATTATCGCTACTAAGCGCGGAATGTTCATTCAAACCTCTCCAGAGTCGGCGCAAGCAGCTAAACAATTACCCGAAGAAATACGTCAAAGTTTATCTGCTGAAGAATTAGCATGGTTAGAATCTGGAAAGTTTGTCGAATTGGAATCTTTCACTCCCCAAAGAATAATTAAAGTTTTGCAAAAGGGCATTGCTGGCAGCCAAAATTTAGAAAGTGATGACAGCAGCTTGCTTTTAGTAGGCGATACAGGAAATGATATGTACGTTGTTCAAAGTTTTGGTTAATATTCTTATTTCAGTTGTAGGGGTAATTGATGACTTGCCCCTACATGAATAAAGTGCAGTATCACACAAAATTTGTTTAATTGATTTACAGATTAGATTTATTCAATTTGTTGGTTTAACCAAGCTTCTAAATCAGAAATAGCTGAGAAGTCTAACAAAGCCTCTCCTAACGCCTCCAATTGTTCAATAGATAATCCTTGAACTCGCTCAATAGTAGATGAATCAATCTCACCAAAACGGCGATTTAGTAGACGTATAATTAAACGTTGTTCCCCTTGCTTATTCCCTTCTTTTATAGCTTGTTCCCGGTCTTGTTGATAAAGTGGTTTTAATCGCATAATTAACTCCCGATCGTCTTCTTCTGAATTTTGATTAACTTGCAAGTTTTGCCGCAAGTTATAAAGTAATTCTAGCGTTGCTCTGCGAAATGGATGATTTGATGATAGTGCTTCTAATTCATCTATTGCTTGTTTTTGTACTGTTCCTCGACCGAGAATTCTTAACCACAGAGTTTCTTGGGTGCGCGGTAACTGGTGAATCGCAACGATCGCAGTCCGCAAATACTCTGCAATAAAATGTACTCCAGGTAGCCAATCTACCTTTTGAGTAGCACCGAATCCTGACAGCAGTGTTGTAGATGCTGTTGGGGTGAGTATCCATAATTTGGGAAGTTCTAATTCTGGAATGGAAGTTTTATTGCGATTTGCTTGACGTTGTAATCCACCCCTTACTTCTAATAATTTTAACAGACAATCACAAATTTCTTCTTTTGATGCAGGGTTGCGGAAGGGTTCAAAAATTGCTGCTGTAGCGGCAAATCTTCCTAATAATCCTAGTGTTTCTAAATTCGTGCTTTGTTTTGTTAAAGGAGAAAATAAAACATCGATTTCTCGAACTTCTCCCGCCACACGGCTAGAACCTTGCACTTCTCCATAAGGTTTTAATAATTCTTCCAAATAATCTTTTGCAAATTGGTCATGGATAAATCTAGTCATTCAATCAAAAAAGTTTATTTAGCTAATGAATTGGCGATCGCCCCACTTACTTTTACTAGATGTATAATTGGTAATTTATCTGAAACCTCTTTGCATAAGCATTTGAGGTTCGACATTCTCAACATTAGTGATCGCTTCTAACTGAGAAATTCCAGCGATCGCATCAATAATCTTACCTGATTTGGCACGCAACCAAGCGGTATGAGGCGCATAAGAAAGGCTTTCTGCTACTTCATAACCCGCTCGATTAATTACCTCACGCTGCGACTCCACATCAACGCCTTCAGCAAAGCGGATAAAAACCAGTCCAGTTGGTACTGCTAAGGAAGCATTGGATTCTAGCGTATAAACCGGACTCAATATACCCTGTTCTGATTGATTGGGTTCGCCTGAAAAAACTGCGATTGCACCGTCGTTAAGTCGTAAAATTGCCCCTATTGCCACAGTGCTGGGTTGATTGTAATGTACTGCATAGTACCCAGGTTTACGAGTGTAAGATACAGCAGTGCGTAGGCTTACATCGCCACTAACGCGAATTTGTTCAGGATACTCAGAAAAGTAGTCTTTTTGAAATCTCACTTCACGAATCAGGGGTAAAAAATACTCAGCCGGAAAATAAAACATCTTTCTCAAGTTCTAATGATCTTATAGCGTTTTCAGTGGTACGAAATACATTTATTTCATCGTGATGCACAGTTATACGCCCCTACAGATAGTGAAGATTTTTAAAGCAACCTGATTTTGAATCCTCTCTTTTCTGGAAAGACTAATCGAAGGTTTGTATGAACTGAGATAGATTAAATTCTGTATCGTAATACACATATAACACATGAAATTAGAAGCATCCATAAAGTAAACGTAAGCCTACAATACGTACAGTAAGCTTTAAAAATAAGGCATAATACGGTTTCCCAATCCCCCTTATGAGTGCTGGGTAAAAAACCCTAACTTCTTTACTCAGGACTAGGAATTGTTATGCCCAATGCCCAATGCCCAATTTTCAAAACATTTAGGAGATTAAACAATGGTTCAAGTTCGCTATGGTGGACAGAACGGCCAACAGTATGAATTTGCTATCAGTAACGAACACGTTGTAGTGCGTACAGAAAGCCGCAGCACTATTATTGGTGCAAGATCCTTTGAAGTCGCACCTGTATCACCCACAGCTCGTAGTATCCTCAATCAATTTGAGTTAAAAACACGGTTTCGGCAAGCGGGTGTAGAAATTTTGCAAGCGAAAGTTCCGAATCAGGATGCTACTTTGCGCGATCGCGCCCGTGAAATTCTCAACAATGAGTCCGAAGTCCAATTTGCTGGACGCGTCTTAATCGATCCAGTATCCCAACAACCTGTAGTTTACACTGAAAACATTTTTGTTAAATTTGATAGCGAAGAAGATTCAGGTGTCTGCCAAGACGTTTTAAGACGTTATAACTTAACAATTAAACGCCAACTTGAATACGCAAGAAATGCTTATTTTGTCAGTGCCCCTACAAATACTGGTATAGCCGTCTTTGACATCGCCGAGAGACTTCTAAATGAGGAATCAGTTGAACTGTGCCATCCCGAACTAGCGCGTGAGTCACGCCAACGTCAGGTTTTCCCGCAACAGTGGCACTTAAAGCAAACAACAATTAATGGTAAGACAATTAACGCCCATGCCAACGTTGAAGCAGCTTGGAAGTTGAGCAATGGCACTGGGACAATTATTGCAATTATTGACGATGGGATGGATCTCGATCATGAAGAGTTCCGTTCTTCTGGCAAGATTGTTGCCCCACGTGATGTTACACGTAAAACGAACAATCCCAGACCAGGAAATGATAATAACCACGGTACATCTTGTGCAGGAGTAGCTTGTGCAAACGGTAACTTTGGGGCATCTGGTGTAGCACCGGGTGCAAAACTCATGCCGATTCGTTTA
The DNA here is from genome assembly GCF_015207245.1 of Nostoc cf. edaphicum LEGE 07299. Lineage (GTDB taxonomy): Bacteria > Cyanobacteriota > Cyanobacteriia > Cyanobacteriales > Nostocaceae > Nostoc > Nostoc edaphicum_B. The sequence goes on along the minus strand of NZ_JADEXF010000302.1, from coordinate 21 downwards.
GCTTCAGCGTTGGGGTCGCAG
>NZ_JADEXF010000301.1 GCF_015207245.1 Nostoc cf. edaphicum LEGE 07299 | reverse complement strand
TGATATGAGCGGATGAACAAGAACGCCCAAATATGACAAAAGGCTACTATTTCAAAGGGAATACTAAAAATAATATAATTTAGGGCGATGCCTACGGCAGTAAACTACGCTATGTTTGACGAGCTATTCAACAATCTGACAAATTTTATTCTCTCTAAAGCTAAGGAAACCCTTAACGAGCTAGAAAAACCCCTCGCTATTCCCGAACCCGCAGAGCCATTTGTGCTGATTCGTCGATTCACACTTGCCGATTCCATAGTCACAAAGGGAGGCATTGGAATTGTCGGAGAAAGTTGGCAAATTGAAGCTTATGACGATAATAGTCAGCGCTTTCTAACTAATAGTACAGATCCTTTGCGAAAAGTCATCTTGTTTGAAATTGCAGAACCCGATGTTCAAGAGTGTGTTCTTGCTTGTCACTTTAATGCGAAAGCGCTAAACACAGAAAAATCAATTGCAGTGAGTTTAGGTGTAGGTAGACCACGAGAATCGGGCGGACTGAGAACAACTTCATGGGGTAGAGGAGTTTCACCAGAGGAAAATTTTCAGCCTTACAAAGTGCGTGCCTATTTTAAAAAAGAAGCAGATGCTGCCAAAATCCAAATCATTGTGCAATTTGAGAGTAGTGGTATTCTTCAAATTAAAGATATTGAATTGCTGCAAGCCCCCGTCAAGTCACAATCATGAGCAATATATGAAATTTGAATAGTTAAAAGGGCGGTTAGAAACCGCGTGTACATGAGGCTTTACCCACGGAGATGGGTTTCAAATACTCAATTTTCGCTAATTACTGATGAATTTGCGTTGCTTTCAGCATGTGGTAGGTAATAATCAACTGAGTCAAAGCCAGGGGGTAACTTTGCAGTGTTTCTCCAGTTGTACCAGCAATTTTACCCAGTTCTGGATTACTTTCGCGATCGCAAATACTTCGTAAATGGGGCATATCAGAACATATAACATGCTCTAGCTTATTTACTTGGTCTAAGGTTGCATGGCCATCAACTTCTAAGACATCTACAGGCTTACTCATATCCCTGTCTAACCCCAAGCGAATCGCTGAGTCAGAATTACCATAGCCAGGGTTGATAATCTGGGTAAAATCTGGATGCGGAATTGTCGGACGAAGTACCAGACGAACATTCAGGTGTCCATTACTTTCATCATCTTCTCCGGTAGGTGGGTAAAAACTGATTACGATATCAGACCATTGCCGCTGCGGACGGATAAATTGTGCTGAGTCTGGTTCGCGCTTTTCTAATTCTGCCACCACCTGTTCGGCGGTGTAGCCGCGCTTTTGGGTATCCCGCTTGACTTTCCACTTTGTACGTAGTTCTTCAGGGGGTGCAAGGTAAACTTTTACGTCGTAGGAGTCACGGGCGGCACGAGTAGAATAACCGAGTAATCCCTCAATGATTACGAATTTATTGGGCTTGATATAGTGCGGTGGCTCGAATGTGCCGGTTTTATGACTGTAAACTGGCTTAAGAATTGGTTGTCCTGTGCGTAGCAGCGACAGATGTTGCTGCATAATATCTAAATGATTGCAATCGGGGTGGAGAGCAGTGATACCAATATCTGCACGTTGTTGGCGATCGTAACGGTGATAATCATCTGTACAAATGAGTGTGACATTTTCTGGGCCGAGTACCTGAGCGATTCCTCGCGTTAGTGTTGTTTTACCAGCCGCGCTGTCGCCGACAATACCAAGAATTATTGGACGGCTCATCATAACCTCCCACAATAAAAACAACTTTAGTAATAAAATTACCTACAATAGTTTTTATTCTAGAAGGGTTTAAGCAAGTAGCTCAAACAAACACTTGGTATGCAATATCTCTACACATATAGCAATCCTATTTGAGCTGTGAAAAATATAGATTAGAAAACGAACAGCTAAGGACGCAAAGGAAAGAAAGAAGAAAAAGAGATATAATTTTCACGAATGATTTAGGACTGCTATAGAAGGTTTGTGCGATGCCTACGGCGGTAAACTACGCTTTTTGCATAATAATTACAATCTAAATGATTGTTAGAGTTATCTGTACGCATCAAAACTAGATATTTTCTGTTGAACCTACTCTCAGCCGCAGATATTCAATTTTGATACAAGCATCCATAACCACATTGAGTCCTGCATCTATAGCTTTTTGTGCTGATGGTTGATGCCAGATACCCAGTTGTGTCCACACAGTTTTAGCACTGATGGAAATTGCTTCATCTACAATTTCTGGCAAGTACTCAGAACGACGAAACACGTTAACAATATCCACGGGTTCGGGTAATTCCTGGAGTGTAGCATAACTGGGTTGACCGTCAATTTCTTGAATTAGCGGGTTGACGGCATAGACTATATAGCCTGTCTGCCGCAAAAATTGGGCGATTTGATAACTGGTGCGTTGGGCGAAGCCCTTGCCGTAGGCATCGCGTTTATCAGAGTGACCTACAACAGCGATTGTTTTGGCTTGGATTAACACCTCGCGCAGAGCGTTATCATTTTCTTTAAGGTTTGGCATGATTTAAAATATCCTGAGCGTAGGCGCAGCCCGTCGTAGACATCGCTTTGCTTATCATACTGAGTTGCATTTAAATATAATTTTGACTTTTAAAAAATCATTCACGAGTAAAAAAGACTCATTCACGAGTAAAAAAGACTCATTCACGAGTATCAAAGACTCATTCACGAGTATAAAAGACTCGTCCACGAGTATCAAAGACTCATTCACGAGTATAAAAGACTCGTCCACGAGTATAAAAGACTCATTCACGAATATAAAAGGCTCGTCCACGAGTATCAAAGGCTCGTCCACGAGTATAAAAGACTCATCCACGAGTATCAAAGACTCGTTCACGAGTATCAAAGACTCGTCTCCTATTTTCCATGCCCAATGCCCAAAGCCCAATGCCCATGACAACTAAAACATTAGGACTCGAACAAAACCTCTATGAATATTTACTGTCAGTCTCTCTCCGAGAACCAGAAATTTTAACCCAACTGAGGCAAGAAACAGCCCAATATCCAATCGGGAGAATGCAAATTGCTCCCGAACAAGGGCAATTTTTGGCTTTACTGGTGCAATTGCTGGGAGCTAAGAAAACTTTAGAAATTGGGGTATTTACAGGTTATAGTTCCCTCGTGGTGGCATTGGCGTTACCGACGGACGGTAAAGTGGTAGCCTGTGATATTAGTGAAGAATTTACAACGATCGCTAGACGTTATTGGCAACAAGCAGGAGTGGCAGATAAAATTCAACTGCACATTGCCCCAGCTTTGCAGACTTTGGATCGGTTACTGGCAACAGGAGAAGGAGAAACTTTTGATTTTGCTTTCATCGATGCAGATAAGAGCAACTATGATGGCTATTATGAGCGATCGCTGCAATTAGTGCGTCCGGGTGGACTGATTGCGATCGATAATGTTTTATGGTCTGGACAAGTAGCCCAGGAGCAAAATCAAGATGAAAGCACTCAAGCAATCCGGGCACTGAACGAAAAGTTACATCATGACGAGCGAGTTACCCTCTCCCTTGTTCCCATCGCCGATGGACTTACTTTAGCAATCAAGCGACCTTAATACGGCAAGAGCGCACAACTAACTGTGCGCCCTTATTGCGTGTTCTGCTTCTATTTACTTAGAAGTTATAGCCAACTCCTAATAGTAGCCCTACATCAGTATCATCCAGAAAAGAAGCATTTACGGAACCTGTCACCGTAAATCGAGAACCTACAGGAAGGTCTACACCACCAGTTAGCAGTAATCCAATATCAGTATCGAGATTAGCTTCAATTGCTACACCAGCACCTATAAAAGGAGATATAGCAAAACTTCTTTCGCCCACCGAACCTGCTGTACGGGGAGAAAAATCTAAAGTCACGGGAACTAAAAATATTGTATCGTCCCCAAATATCACTGATGGTCTAACTGATAGATAGTTTGTCAGACCAACTTTACTGATTACTGCAAAGTTACTATCACTCAAAGCTGTATCGTTGCCGCTCAAACCAATATTACCACCACCACCGATATAGCTTCTGCCACCACGAGTAGCTCTACCTGCTGTAACATCGGGTGTTCCGTCCGTGCTTCCTGGTGGCTGATTTAACTGACTGATGTTAACATCAGGCGGAATCAGGACTTGGTTAATTGCATGGATGACACCATTGCTAGCTTTAACATCTGCCTGGAGAACTCTGGCATTATTCACTGAAACTTGACTGTTAGCGGAATCGATTTGAATATTTACAGGTCTTCCTTCATCGGTTTTCAATTCTCCAGCCGAGAGTTGACTAGCAGTTACCGCACCGGGAACCACATGATATCTCAAAATCTTAACTAACGCTTCTCTGTTTTCTGGTTGCTGTAACTGTTCTAAGGTAGCAGCAGGCAAAGCAGCAAATGCATCATTGGTGGGAGCGAAGACTGTATAAGGGCCTGGCTGTTGAAGAATATCTGCTAGACCGGCTGTCTTTAATAAAGAAGTCAGAGTTGTAAAAGAACTACTAGATGCTGCCAGAGAAACAATATCAGTACTTGCAGGAGTTCCAGCTACAACGTACTGACTAGCTGGAAGATTGCTAGCAATGGGTTGCACCCGTCCTTGTCTAACTAAAGCTTGATATAAAAGTGCTGCTGCTTCAGCACGAGTCAAAGACTGTTGCGGATTGAGTTGTTTTACATCCGGGTAGTTGACAACAAGATTACCTACTGTCGCTGCTGCCACACTGCCAACAGCATACTCAGGGATAGCTGAGGCATCGTTATAGAAATTAGTGAGAGTACTTGTATCGCCACCAGTTAAACCTAAGCCACTACTTAAAGCAACGATCCCCTGCACTCTAGGAATTTCTTGATTTGGTCTAAACACGTTCCCAGGATAGCCTGCCAAAAATCCAATTTCGTAAGCGTTTTGAATTGCAGCAGCTGCCCAGTAGTTAGCAGGAACATCACTAAATCCACCCGCACTTAATTGCCGGACTCGGTTTTGGTTACCGAAAGCTTTTTGAATCAAGGCAGCAAATTCAGCACGAGTCACAGGCTGATTTGGTCTATAAGTACCATCAGGAAAGCCACTAATTACGTTATTCTCAGCTAGGGCTTGAATGAAGGGACGCGCCCAATAATCTGAGGAAACATCAGATAGGTTAACTGTTGAAGTAGGTGATGGTGTCGCTGGTGATGGTGTCGCAGATGGAACAGGAGTTTGAGATGAAGCTGGGGCAGAAATTACGATGGGAGTTATTGTAGCAGCTGTCATTCCCAAAACTAGCAAAGCAACCTTTGTTGATGACCAACGAGACAAACTAGACATGGAAATATCCTCTTTTCAATTTCTTGGGTTGACTATTGGGAAATACTGGATGCAAGGTTAAGTGAATACAAATATCCAGATGATTATTTGGTTTGCCTTGATATGGAAACCAAAATGAAACCCGTTAACTCTGGAAAGTTCAAATGTGGGACATTATGAGTAGCTGCTCTGATATCTCATAACATTTATCCAAATGTTTACCAC
>NZ_JADEXF010000300.1 GCF_015207245.1 Nostoc cf. edaphicum LEGE 07299 | reverse complement strand
GGGGAGCAGGGGGGAAATTACAGCAAGTCTTTCTCCTCTGCCCCCCATCCCCTCTGCCCCTCTGCCTCTTTCCCATGCCCAATCTTCAATTCCAATATCTCGGTTAATCATTGAGCGAATGATTCAGGGCAACGATCGCCAACTGACGATGATTAACTCATTGCTAGAAATTAATTCCTGTGAAAAACAGGGTCTTGAGATCAAACTCGAACCTGTGCAATTTAGTACCCTATTGGGAGGCACATTCGCCGAGTTGGAACCTATACTGACACAAAATCAAGCGACTCTGAAGAACTTGGTTCCCGCAGACTTACCGTTAGTAATGGCAGATGGGACTCGATTGCAGAAAGTTTTGGTAAATTTGATCGCGCATAGCTTGCACAATAATCCGCCAGGATTAAATTTTACCCTGAGCGCCACCGTTGAGGGGAAAATGATTCGCACTCAGATTCAAGATGACGGTGTGGGAATGAGTAAAGTAGAGTGCGATCGCCTCTTCGATCTCCATGTCCGCGATCCTCAAGACTGTTGCTCTACAAGCATTGGCTTAAAAATGTATCTTTGTCGAAAAGTTATTAAGGCGCATGGCGGCGAAATCGGTGTTATGAGTAACCGCAAGCGTGGGTTAACTTTCTGGTTTACATTACCTTTGGCAACTTCATCCGCAACAAATCGCCCATAAATCACCAAAAAATGAGAGGGTGTTATTTATGGCAATGTTGAGTAAAGGAAACACCCTCAAGGTATGGGCAAAGTTGCTCGGATGCTAATGGCTACTCCATTGACAACAGTGCAAAGCTGGTGGAGAAAAACCTTTTCTGCACCAACAACAGATGAAATCATTACTCTTTACAGAGTTTGGCGTAACCGTTTTTTGTGGCAAAGATTACGTTTATGGTTATGGCTGGCGCTGATCTGTCTGTTGTCTTTTACTTTGCGAGACATTTACGGACTGTTTTTTCCTTTTGCAGAGTTGCAGCCGCTGCCAGAAGTACTTAGAACTCAACGCCTGGTAATTAATGTTGCAATGCTTGCAAGCATAATTATTTGCTTTGCTTTACATAAAACTAAATTAGGTCGTCATCGTCCAGATTTATTATTTTTAGGGTCTTCTTGGTCACTTAGTTTAGCGTCGCAGTTGTTTGCAAGCATCAGAGGTTTCGCACTACCCGATACCATCGGCTGGTCGCTGTTGTTCTTGAGTCAAGCTGTGTTGATGCCTGTCTGCTGGATTCTTCACTTGCTGACTCAAGTAAGTGTGCTGATTTACTATTTTGGTGTGAATACTGCACTTGGGCTCAAAACACCAATCCCCGACCACCCAGAAATATATAATGTAACGTTCATTTTATACATTTTTTGGTTTTGTACTATATGTGACATCGGTGTTTATCTGTACGATCGCCTGCAACGTTCTGAATTTTTCGCCCGCCAAGAACTAGAATCTGCCTACCAAAAACTCAAGGTTGCCGAAGCGAAATATCGCAGCATTTTTGAAAACGCCGTTGAAGGGATTTTTCAAAGTAGTCCTGATGGACATTACATTACGGCAAATCCTGCTTTAGCAAGGATTTATGGCTACTCCTTAGTAGACGAGGTGACAGCAAATTTCACTGATATCGAACAATTGTACGTTGATCCAAACCGCCGGGCAGAATTTGTGCGCCTGATGGAAAAGTATGGCAGCGTTTCCGATTTCGAGTCCCAAATTTATCGCCGGGATGGGAGTATTGTCTGGATTTCCGAAAAAGCCTACGAAGTCCGTGACGAACATCTTAAACTGCTTTACTACGAAGGTTTGATTGAAGACATTACCCAGCGCAAGCAAGCTGAAGAAGAACTACGAGTATTTTTCCATGCAGTTTCCCATGACTTACGCAACCCAGTACTGGGTACTTTAATGGTGCTGAAGAATTTGCTGGCACGTTCAGAGGAAAATATTACGATTTCCCGCTCAATTTTAGAGCGGATGATTCAAAGTAGCGATCGCCAACTGAACTTAATTAATTCGTTGATGGAAACTCATATCAGCGAGGTACAAGGTGTAGTTTTACAACTTCAACCAGTACAATTACTGTCAGTTGTCGAAGCTGCGATCGCAGATTTAGAGCCATTATTAGCACAAAATCAAGCCAAGTTCACAAATTTAGTATCCGCAGATTTGCCATTAGTGAATGCCGATCCCACGCAACTATGGCGGGTTTTTTCTAACTTAATCGTCAACGCCCTCAAACATAATCCCCCAGAATTGCTTTTGACAATCAATGCTACCCGTCAGGATGACATGATTTATTGTACTGTTAGTGATAACGGCGTGGGAATTAGTCAACAACAAAGCGATCGGCTTTTTGACCTTTACTTTCGGGGTGCAAGTATTGGCAATTCTGTAAGTTTGGGATTAGGATTGTATCTGTGTAAGCAAATCATCCATGCTCACGGCGGCGAAATTGGTGTAAACAGTGAATTGGATGCAGGGGCAACATTTTGGTTTACACTACCTATTAGTAGCCCATTCACGGGATGAAGTTGCTAATTAAACCTTTTTGTTACCAAAAATCTTTTTTTAACTAACCACAAAGACAAAGAAGTAATTTTGTGACATTGTTCAGCCTGATTATTATCAGGAGGAACTTCAGGATGGTCAAGGAAATACCACCATTGGCTTGCTTTATCGCGCAAAGAACGTAAAAGCTGACCTGCTGTTGCTCCTGCTTTGTCAATCCACTGATTAAGTGAGGAGTGCAACTTAGCTTTGAATTGATTGACCCAATCGTTATAACTACTTGAATCAAGAGTCTTAAACCATTGAGCATAACTGCTAAAAGCTTCATCAATTAAATCAACAAAAGCTTCACCGATAGCTTGGTTGTGAAGACCTGGAAGTATAATTAGTTTTTTGAAGTGACGACGTAGATGTGCTAAACATTTCTGCTGGGCAACAACTTGATAGCCATTGTAAACACTAAAATCGTCACTGCTGAGTACCCCTGCATATTTAGCCCCTAAAATCGTTTCTAATTCAGATCGTGAACGAGTATCAGCCGCAGTAAACAGGCAGAAATCAGAATTGGCAGCTACCCACAACCATTCTTTGACTCCTTTAACTGACCAAGGTGTTTCATCCACATGAATGTTAGGTTGTGTCTGTTTTACCCAATTACTTAACTCACTAACGCTCGGTTCAATTGCTTGAGTTATTCGTTCATTGGTTGTTACTAGAGTTCCTAAGCCAATTTCAATTTGCCCCAATTCCCACAACATTTCTTGCTGTTTTTCATAGGGCATATGTGCATAATTGTTTGCCCATCCTAAAAACGCCTGTAATCTAATCCCCAAATCTTGTCCTGGGATTATATCTTGTGCCCAGGATGCTGTTTGTGCATTTCCACAACACTCACAAACGCACGTATGACGTTGATACTCAACTATTTCAATAGGACGTTCTACTAGCTGTGCAAGCGTGTGTTTTTCTACTTTCACTGCTACGCAAATGCTTTTTGACCACAGTAAACACAATCCGTAGGACGTAATATTTCAAAACGATCTACTCTGCCAAAACCAGAGCGCGTTTTTCCCTTATGCCCTGGTTGTCCTCCTGGTTTCCTTTTCGGAGCCTCACTCTCAAGAAGTTTATCCTGCTGTTTGTTCTCTGTTTTTTTGAGGATATCTCCCGATGGTGGTTTCGATGATATAGAGCTATCTAAATCTCTACTGACCTTGAGTTTCTCTATTTTTTCTTCTAGTTCTAAAATTCTGGAGTTAAGTTTCTCTATAGCGATGGCCTGTTCAACAATTATGTCCACCAGTTGTTCCGGAGCTAACAGGAGTTGGGTTTCACGCTCTAATTTCAGAAGCAGGTCTTTTCCCATAATTGTGATATTCCGCCTCAGATGTCACATTTGTCAATACCTCTTGACCTGAATCCTTACGAGTCATTACTCAACGATAAAATGAGGGTTTAAGCTTCTAAAAATGCTTGTATTACTCATGTAATATCTCTTAACCCGGTTTTCTGCGCGAATGTTACTCATACCCCTGCCAGCCCTGAACCTATGAGCGCTAACGAAATATCTCTTCGACCTGCCCAAGAAACAGATGCGTGGGTGCTGAGTGCAATTCATATTGCTGCTATCAAAGCTCTACCTGCAACTTTTTACACCCAAAAAGAACTTTTAGCTTGGCGCAATTACCGCGACAAACCTGATGGTTCAAATATCTTGAAGAGTATGAAAGCAGAATCTTTCTGGGTTGCGGTCGAGGGAGATGTTGTTATAGGTTTTGCTAGTTTCATTGTTGATGAACTCATCGGGTTGTATGTCCATCCTAAATATCAAGGTAAAGGGATTGGCCGTGCTTTAGTTCAACATTTTTGTGACAAAGCAACTGAGCAAGGCATAGATAAGGTAATTACAACTGCTAGCCTTTATGCCGAAGGGTTTTATTTACGACTAGGATTTACTGCCATCCAAAAAGCACCTCATTATTTAAGAAGTGGGATAGTTGTTCCAGTTACTAAAATGAGTAAAACATTAGCTCTCGCACCGAAATCAATTTGAGAAGGTAAATATTTTCAATAACTTTAAAAATGTTGGCATAAACACTATTTTCCCCAAATTACGACCACTTTTTCTACATAATCTATGATGAAAGTAAGTACTTGCCATCATAAATGCATAAAACCATACGTTCATCAACTCTCACCCGTACACGTTTGATAGAAGCCGCCTTGCAGGTATTTGCCAGTTTAGGTGTTCAAGGAGCAACTACCCGTGAAATAGCTCGTGTTGCTGGTGTAAATGAAGTGACTTTATTTCGCCACTTTGCTAGCAAAGAACAACTTTTGGGAGCAGTAATGAAAAATGCTTTGGTACTTCAGACAGAAGCCCTTGCACACTCCGAAGCGTGGACACAGGATCTAAAAATTGATTTAAAACAGTATGCTCATCTTTACAATACTATGCTAGAGACACAGGAGGATCTAATTCGTACCTTTATTGGAGAAGCCAAACGTCATCCAGAGGCAGCCAAACAAGTGATTCAAGAAGCTGCCAAACCCTTAGCGGAAAAACTGGTAGCTTACCTGCAATCGAGTCAGAAACTAGGCACTGTCAGAGCAGACCTCGATCCATTTCCGGCTGTCGATATGTTTACAGGAATGCTGTTAGCTGGAATGCTATGCCGCAGTGCAAAATTCAATCAAGGCAGCTATAGCTGTGAGGACTATATCGAAACCTGTGTAGATATTTTTGTGCGCGGTATCAGTAGCACTCCCCTCTAATACAATTTCACTTTCAGGTTGATACAAATAGGCAGCGGGGAAAATACGGTTCGATTAAAGGGGAAAGGGAAAAAGGAAAAGGGGAAAGGTTTTGAATACATCCTTTACCCTTTAACCCTTTCCTTTTCCCCAGACCATAAGGAAAGTGAAAAATGCTTATCCAAACCGTATTGAGAGGGCAGGGTTTTTTGGGCTTTCTGCATAGATTCGGGAATTATAACTAATTAGCTTGACATGATATATAGCGGTTAT
>NZ_JADEXF010000299.1 GCF_015207245.1 Nostoc cf. edaphicum LEGE 07299 | reverse complement strand
CCTTGCCCCCAAGTCCTCTTCCTCCTGCCTTAATTATTTACGCCGACCTACTTATTACTTACTTTCCTGCATACTTCTGACTAGTTTTGTTACCAGCTTTCTGGGAGTAAATCTTACAGATTGAGCGAGTAGCTGATTTTTAATTCCGGGGATTATAACAGTTTTGTTTTCAAATAGACCACGATAGCCGATTTGGGCTACCGTTTCCGCAGTCATAATTTTTTGACCGCTTACCAACTTTGAGTCTTCCATTGCGGCTCTTTCTTGAAAACCAGATTCTGTAGGCCCTGGACATAGCGCCGTTACAGAGACACCTGTACCTTCTAATTCATTAGCGATCGCTTCTGAGAACGATAAGACATAGGCTTTACTAGCGTAGTATACTGCCATCAGCGGCCCTGGTTGAAAAGCAGCAGTGGAAGCCAGGTTTAATATTTTTCCAGACCCCCGTTGAACCATACCTTTGAGAAATAACTTGGTTAAATGTGTCAGACATAAAACATTAACCTGTAGCAATTGCATTTCAGCATTCAGGTCAATTTCGTTAAATAATCCGTAGGTAGCAAACCCAGCATTGTTCACCAACACATCAACATTGATTGATGCTTGTTCTAGCTCCCTGAAAATTTCTTCTGGGGCTGAGGGGTTAGATAAATCTTTGGAAATAACTTTGATATCAATGCCAAATTTCTTTTTAAATTCATCAGCGATTTTATTCAGCTTGTCCACGCTTCTAGCTACTAACACAAGATTGTAACCATCCTGAGCAAATAATTTCACGAATTCGTAACCGATGCCGCCAGATGCACCAGTGATAAGAGCCGTTTGTTTGCGATTATTCTGCATAATTTTCCTCTATTAACAGCTTGAAATAAATAGACATCCGGTGAAAATAACTCAATACGGTTCAGTTAAGCATTTTTTTCTTCTCTCTGTTTCCTCTGCGCCTCTGCGGTTCGCTAAAAATTTGACTTTGATAAAGAGTTTTAGCCTTAACTGAACCGTATTGGAAAATAACTATGTGTTAATCCAGAAACCTTATATAGACATAGGTTTTATTTTTCCATTTTTTCACTCATGTCTTTTATGAATCATTAATTATTAGTCATTATTAACCTAACGTTCTTTAAGCTTGATTATTCTCTCTCTAGAATAATTAAAAAGTGCTAAGTAACCATAACCAATCATTGACTACACAACAACAAACACTTATTTATTTCCATTGGGAAATTTCCAAGCGAACTGCTGCATTTGCTCCTAAGACTTTTTGGCCGCGTTCAGGTAAAGAAACATACGCAATATATATATCAGAACTAGATTCGGAAGTCGGATTTAACTTTGTTACTGGCTCTTTTTCTTCAGAATTCCAACTGTATTTAGCCTCATAACTGCTATTTGATTCGGCAACATCAGTAATTAGATAGTCAGACCACAAAGGTACTTGGTCGAGATGACTGTCACGTAACCAATTCTTCTCTTGTTTTGTGAACGAATGCAGTGCTAAACGTAGGGCATATCTACAGGTATTATCATCACTGGCTGAGTTTCTTGGGATTAAGAAAGCTGTAAATAGCGGAATAGGTTTATCTGTTCGGGTTAACTCTTGTGTAATTGGGCAATAATGAGCGATCGCTTGCTCATATATAGGAATAGGAAGACCACGTAAAGCTACCCTAGTTTCCAGTTGATAAAAATTCTTGTCCAGGTCTTTTAACTCAACATTGCTCAGAGAAAGTTTCACCTGGATATCACCAAACAAAAATCGTTGCAGGTTTTGATAACCTTCTTCGGAGTTCAATATGCCATAACGTCCACCATGAGAGCGATGAACATAAGCACGATGAGATCCCCCGATATAAGCTTTATCGATCTGAACTAGACCATCGCTTTTGACTCCTACAACCTTGCGTGAAAAACCAAAACCTTCTTCATAATCATGTGCATTAGTGCCAATCAAAGAAAAAACGCGGTCTGGTGGAAATGCATCCTCTATGCTTTGTAGTTTTTCTAGCTGAAAGTTATCGGGTAACTTAGTTGTTGGCTTGATATCAGGTGTTAAATACTGATACATCCGCTGAGGGCCAAAGTCATCAGAATTATTCAATTGAAATTTGTCTCTCAGATTTTCCAGCAAGCCACTCCCAACCTCAAAATAAATACCGCCATGAGGTGTAGCGTAGGTAAAGAATTTGTCAATGTGATCGGCAGCTTGCTCGCCTTGTTCTGGATAAATCTTTTGAATCAAACTGCGACAAACAAGACCTCCCATCGAGTGACCAACCAGATAAATTTTGTCAGCACCCGTTGTTTTTTTGACATTCTGGATCAAGTTTCTTAAACCCTTCGCTATCTCCTCCATCTCTTGTCGAACTACACTTGAGGAGCCAAAGCTAGGTGTAGATATATCATAAAATCGATAGATCCAAATAGTTTGATGAAGTCGATCGGACAATCTTTTAATCTGATTGCTCACATTCTGATTATCAACAATCGGTTGATAATCATGATCGGTCATTAGCCGCAGCAATGGACTCTCGAAAAAAAACTTCTGGGGATTTTCCTTCTCATCCACTCGAATATGAGTTGAACCACTATTGAATCCATAAAAGGGATCGTTGACTGTTTGCTCAACGTCTTTTTGTGTACCTGCATATCCACGAACGAAGACGATTGGTAAATACTGCATAATATATATCCTTGCTATTTAATCAATATTTTTTCTCGTTCCCAGGTTAAATCTGGGAACGAGTGCAGAATATCAAGACAAGTTGTCTTAGTACAACATTGTATTAATTCGTAGCGAATTCTCTGCGTTGAAAACACTACGATTTTACACGGGAGCTGTACTTAGAAAGTTTTCACGAACTCAATTAGGGCTTTCTTATCTTCATCTGGGAGATTTGAGCCAAAATAATGACCTTCATCTTCTACAAAGTCAGGAGATTTGTTGGCTCTTAAAAGTACACGTGCCAACTTACCCTTAATTCCACCCCCTGGTTTCAAATCTTGGAAAAGGCTGCTGAGATTGAGAGATGTAATCGCCTCTCTAATATTGATGCTTGCCAGCAAATTCACAGGTGTACCTTTAGGAACAGGAAGCCTAAATCTCGGATTCGGATCTCCTGGGGGAAGCTCTAATTTAGTATCTCGAGATGTCCTGCTGATAATTCCTTCACGCTTTTCAGGCCATAGCAGCTTTTCCATCGCATCCGTATAGGCTTCTACACGTCCTTTCACTGAAGGATCTTCGTTGTAAAGTCCTAGTGTATTGTTGTGCAGAAGTGGTGCTGTTGCCCAAATGCTCACTAGTGAAGGTGTACGGTAATAACCTAAACCGCCGTCAGGTATCTTAAATTCGATGGGTTTTTTCTCATCTAAAGGGTTGTACAGCGTCAAAGTACCTGGTGAAGGCAGTTCTTTGTAAGTCTTCGACGAGAACTGATCCCAAATATGCCCCTTAGTGGCATTTGTCCCTAGCGATCGCGCCACATTAGTACCAATTAGGGTAACTGGATAACGCTGGTCATCAGACAAGAAGTTGTGGTCGAGGAAATTACTACTGAGTACAGACTCTTCGTACCATTTTTGAGCCTGTTCGGGGTCAGATGCGATCGCAGCCGATGGCTTTTTGCTGGAATGGCAACTAGCACAAGTGCTGGCAAAAACCAGCTTGCCACGTTTGAGAACTTTTTCATCTTTAGTCAAGAACTTTTCACCATCTGGTGCATCTTTCAGGTGCATCGGCTGGATGGTTTTTAAGAATGCTTCGGCATCAGCCATGCGTGCTTCTGTCTGTCTCCAGCCTTCGCACTCCTTTCGCGCCTTTTCAATATCAAAAGGTTTTTGAGGAGTTCTGCCTAATAAAGGCTCATGAAGACTTGTCCAGTAATCGCCGCACATCCCAATGTTGACGTAGACGCGTAGTGAGGCATTTGCCACTCCTGTAGAGTCCGCACCATCCTTGAGAATATGATTAACATCCTTGGTTGAACCATCGTTCATTACCTCTGGATATGTGGGGCGATCGCCTAAATTAAAAATGGCATTAATCGCATTCGGATTATTGATGTGATCGGTGGCAATCCGAGAAGTATCAGAAGTTCCAGGTCTTTGAGAATCGAGTACTTGCTTAACAAAACTATTTTCTCCAACGCTGGATGCAAATAATTTATTTTCCTTAATGTACTGATTACCCAATGCTGCTACAAGGTTTTCCCATTTTGGATGTTCCTTGTCTTTGGGTGGATTGAGAGGATCTAACGCTACATGACAGATGGCGCAGGACTGCCCGATCACGTAGGGAGGCTCAACTTGTGAGTCTTTGGCATATTCAACAGGGTTCCATTTAGCCGAGTCGAAGTTGGGGTTGGGGAACTTACGCAACCCAATTACGCCAGTTGAGAGCGGATCTTTACATTTATCTAGCAGCAATCCGTATTCATCTGGTGCTGTCGCCTTTTCACATCCAGGATCGTTAATTGCGCCATAACGTTGCAATCGCTCGTCATGCATACGCGAGTCAATCAGCTTTAGCAAGTCAACACCGCCATGTGTTCGCTTCGCTAAATCACGATAGTACTTAGCATTACCGCCAGTCCATAAATACCAAGTGCAACGACCCCGTTTCTCGGCATCTGTCAAATTCTCTTTGGTGTACTCTGGGAGATAACCGATGCCCTCGCAATTATCTGGGTATTCAGATACACCAGTACCTAAATAGTCTGTACTTATGGACGTAGGTATTTCACTATACTCATCGGCTAGAGCTGTAGGCGTTCCATAAAAGCCGCAGACTATAAACATAGTCACGAATAGGAGGAGCAGACAGCCCTTAAAAATTAGACTTGTCTTTTTCATAAAACTCTCTGGTCATAACACCTAAACCTTTCCCACTGCACCTCACGTTTGTAGAGGTACACTAATGATTCATCACTAATTTCCCATTTTCCAAATTTAGTCTTGGGATATTTTGATGATTAATGCACCCAACTGAGGTTCGTTATATATGAAGTTACTACACAAATTTGTAAAACGTCATCAATAAACTTTTATACATTTATAAATCAAAAATTTAAAAAATTGTAAAATTCCAATGGTGTTCAATAAGCAATTTGCTATGGTTGTATCCATTCCCTACGTGCCTAGTTAAGTTTGTAACAAATTGTTAGCAGCTACTTTTAAGGTTGCCTTAACCTTTTAAGAGACACAAAAGACGAGAATTTTCACTTTTTTTAAGAATTGCTCTGTAAATACCGTATCTTTACAAATTGCAAAAGTCTTTATATAACTGTAAAAACCAATAAGGATAAATATCCATGCTGAAACTTGGTAGGTAAATCTAAGTAACAAAAACTTAATACTTATTCCTCGCATCCAAAAACCTCCACTGTAGATTTGTAGACATCAAAAATTGCCCTCCCAGAGAAACTAGAAAAAATAGTTCTCTGGCGAGACTGTTAGTGCTACGAATAATTTTGATGCCTAGTTTTATTGCCGAAACACTATATAAAGCCAGAGAAACACATGGAAA
>NZ_JADEXF010000298.1 GCF_015207245.1 Nostoc cf. edaphicum LEGE 07299 | reverse complement strand
GGGGGTAATTCGACTTGTGTACACACGTTTAAAAAAGGGGGGCTAATTTAAGATTTGCTCTATTCCCTCCTTTTTAAGGAAGGTTAGGGAGGATCAATTCTTAACTGAACTGTTTTGAATTTCAAGTGTGAATTCAAAACTCAGCGCTCACAGTTCCGAACTCTTGGAACTGCTTAACTCTCGCTTCTTCTGCCTCTAAAAATAGGTTGCCGATGCCAAATAAAAGCTCCATCGTGCCTCGATAGCCAACTTTAGTAAATTGACCATTACCTAAACGGTCATAAATGGGCAATCCTAGACGATAAAGAGGAATCGAAAGCCGTTTAGCGATCGCACCCACATTCGAGTTACCAATCAGCAAATCAGAACCGCCTGCTAGACTCTCAAAGTCTTCTAAGTCGCCGATGGTAATGCTTTTAACCGGGAGTTTTTCTAAGAGGTGCGATCGCGTGGTTGTCACCACAGCATGAATTTGCGCTCCCATTGATTGCAGGAAATGCACGGTTGACCACAACAAATCTGGTTCTAGTGCGAGGGAAACTCGTTTTGCACCGAAGTAAAAGTGAGTGTCCAACATCGCATCTTGCAATTGACGACGTTGGCGGCGGTATTTTTCGGGTACGCTGTTACCGCTCAGAATCGCCAATGCTTGGATAAATTCATCTACTGGTTCTAATCCCGTCAGTTCGCCAAACACCTCATAAGGTGTGCCAAACCGTTCTTCGAGAATCTTTGCAGCCCCCCGCATACTTTCACCCAATGCCAGGGTAAAAGCAGAACTACCTACTTCTCGTAGCTGTTTTAAGGTAGTTCCACTAACAGTAACCGCACTATAACTATCCTCTAAATGTCCATCTAGAGAAGCGCCAAGGTCAGGTACAAAGATTGGCACTAATCCAAAGGACGTGATTATCTCTTTGATTTCCTGTACATCCCCAGGTGTGAAAGCAGAACCCGCCAAAACGGTGACTTGTTCAGTTCTGAGTCCACCTGCGCGAGGAATTTCCTTAACTATGCTTTCTACAGCGACAGCAAAGCCATCTTGCAACGCACCTTTAAAATCTGGGGTAGGTGCAAAAACGATCGCTAAATCATTCAATTCGGGATGGCGATCGCGGATTTCCTTAAGAAAACCTTCAATGTCATCTCCTCTAGTTTCCGTTAACCCAGTGGTACATAAACCAATAATTTCTGGGTTAGCCTTTTCCACCAGAGTTAGAATTGCTTGCTCCACATTCTCTTCGCCACCCAAAATAGTAGTGACTTCCGTCATCGCTGTCGTAGCAAGGGGAATTGCTTCCCGGAAATGCCGCACTAGGACAACTTTGGCGAAAGCAGTACAACCTTGAGAACCGTGGAATAAGGGCATCGTCCCTTTCAATCCCAAAAAGGCTAAGGTTGCGCCCAAAGCTTGACTTTGCTTGAGGGGATTAACTGTCAGTGCTTTGTTAGAAGCGGTAACGATCGCCATTAAACTTCCTCCTCTTCTTCCCAAGGAGCGGGTTTGCGTATTTGTTCCCAAATCGGGCTATACAGAGCTTCGTACAGTTCCCGCGCCATCTCAATCATTCCCACATAACCTGCATAAGGATGGTGGCGTTCTTGGTTGATATCAAGGAAAGGAATTCGAGCTTTCAAAGCTGTGTATTGGTTACGTCCACCAGCAATCAGCATATCTGCGCGAGTGTCTTTAACCAGTTGTAACAATTCTTGAGCGTTGCCTTTCTCCAGCATGATGCCATCGTTGCCAATCAACTTCTTGATTTTGGCTTTATCTTCTTCAGTACTTTTACGAGTACTGGTAGCAACAACTTCAATGCCTAAGTCTCTAGCAGCCGAAATAATCGACCAACTCTTGACACCACCTGTATACAACACAACCCGCTTACCTTTGAGTCGAGCGCGATAAGGAGCCAATGCCAAATCTAAAGCAGCAGTTTCTTCTGCAATTAGCTTTTCTGTCCGCTCTTGTAAATCAGCGTCGCCTAATTTAGCGGCGATGTTTCGCAGACAGCGATTCATATCATCAATGCCGTAGAAAGACTCTTCAATGTAAGGGATGTTGTAACGCTCCTCCATCTTTCTCGCCATATTCAGCAGCGCTCGTGAGCAGATCATGACGTTGAGCTTGGCGCGGTGGGCGTAGCGAATTTCATTGTAGCGAGCATCGCCCGTAATTTTAGACAAAATACGGATGCCTAATTTTTCTAGCAGTGGTGTTACTCCCCACATTTCACCGGCGATGTTGTATTCACCGATTAAGTTAATATCATAGGGCGTTGTATGTTCCGGTTCTGCTGTTCCGACAACATATTCTAATAAAGCTTCGCCACCAAAACGGTTGCCCAGATTTTTACTGCCAATGAATCCTGGGGCAATGACAGGAACAACAGGAATACCAATTTTTTCAGCCGCAGCTTTGCAAACAGCATCCATATCATCACCGATTAAGGCTGTAACGCAAGTGGCATAGACGAATACTGCTGCTGGTTGGTAGCGCTCGTGAAGTTCCAGAATCGCTTTGTAGAGTTTCTTTTCGCCACCGAAGATGACATCATTTTCACCCAAGTCTGTGGTAAAGCCCATTTTGTAGAGTTGAGGGCCAGACGACAGACTACCACGACTGCCCCAGGAATTACCAGCACAGGCGATCGGCCCGTGGACTAGATGCGCTGCATCTGCGATCGGCACTAAAGCAATCATTGCACCATCAAAGGCACAGCCCCCTTGAGCCGCGCCAGGTTGTGCCTGTTGAGCGCATGATTTGTTTTTCTTTTCCGCTTGTTTGTGCTGATTATGTTCGCATCCTGTCTCAGTCAGCAGCTCGTTGATTTTGCCTTGGGTGCTTTTCATCTCTCTTCTCTTAATTGTTAATTGTCCTTTGTCATTTGTCATTTGTCCTTTGAATAACTAACAACTAATGACTAATGACCAATACCCCATGCCCAATAATTAGCAAATGTATCTTGTGACATCCTCTCCGCATACATCAGCGAGGTAGGATAAAGCGCGGAAACGCAATCCTACAAATTCGTCATATAAAGGATTGAGTTTACATAGTGGTGGAATATCAATAGTCTTCCCAAATAATTTAATTTGTCGCTCAAAGGGACAACAACAAGGAATTGTTTGGCAAATTAGATGAGCGAAGCGATTGTTTTTAACCTGAATTTCATCCACCACACGGCGCAACGGATTAAAAAGATTGTGGAACCATCCTGGTTTTTTCTGGTTAGGTGGATGGTAATTAGGATGAGGATGAGTGTGAGTATGTTCGTGAGTGTGATTGATGGTTTCCATTGATAAATCCCTTGGGTAAATGCTATCAAGAAAAAGGGGAGTTGGGGATTGGGGATTGGGTATCGGGCATTGGGTTTGGATATTTCCCTACTCCCGTTCGGCTACGCTCACGGCAAGCCTACTCCCTACTCCCGACTCCCCTTCTTCACCCTTTAATTAACACGTTGTGTTTCTACGCAATTTCTAACGAATTAAGTCGTAGGAAATATCTGTCTTAGAAGGAATGTTGGTGTTGCGATCGATTTCTTCAAACAGGGTGTTTACAGTCCAGTTGAGGAGGTTGATTATACCTTGATAACCAATGGTGGCGTAGCGGTGTAAGTGGTGGCGATCCATGATGGGGTAGCCGATTCTCACGAGGGGAATCTTGGTGTCGCGCCACAGGTACTTACCGTAGGTATTACCAACCAGGAAGTCTACTGGTTCGGTGAACAACAATGAACGCATGTGCCACAAGTCCTTACCAGGCCAAACAGTTGCATTCTTACCGAAGGGGCTAGAAGCAAGCAGTTCTTTCATTTCTGCTTCAAATACTTCGTTGCTGTTATGAACCAAGATATGCACAGGTTCAGCACCCATTTCTAGCATAAAGCCAACAACGCTGTATACTAAATCTGGTTCGCCGTAGATAGCGAAGCGCTTGCCGTGAATCCATGAGTGAGAGTCAGTCATGGCATCAACTGCACGACCGCGTTCGATTTCCAATTCTTGAGGAATGGGGATACCACTCAATTCGCTGAGTTTCATCAAGAACTCATCAGTACCCTTAATGCCCCAAGGACGGGAAACTGAGGTTGGTTGCTTCCACTCTTTTTCAATATACTCGCGGGTTTTGAGGGTAGAGTGTGCTTGCAGAGCGATTGTAGCTTTAGCATTAATTGAATCTTCTGCATCTTCTAGCTTTGTACCACCTGGGTACATATCGAACTCACCTGTGTTGGGTGAATCCAAGTAGTCGCTGTTGTCGGCTAGAATTGTGTAGTCAAAACCAAACAAGGAAGCAATCCGCTTGATTTCGCGGTTGTTACCTACGTAGGTGTCAAAACCTGGGATGAAGTTGATCTTACCATTGCTGGTTTCTTTCTTATGACCTGCTGTCAGGTTAGAAAGAATTCCCTTCATCATGTTGTCGTAACCAGTGATGTGGGAACCGACAAAGCTAGGGGTGTGAGCGTAGGGTACTGGGAAATCTTGAGGAACTGAACCAGCTTCCTTGGCGTTGTTGATGAAAGACTGCAAGTCATCACCAATTACTTCTGCCATACAGGTGGTGCAGACAGCGATCATCTTGGGCTTGTAGAGTTGGTAAGAGTTCGCCAAGCCGTCAATCATGTTTTGCAGACCACCAAACACGGCTGCATCTTCAGTCATTGAAGAAGATACACCAGAGAATGGTTCTTTGTAGTGACGGGTTAAGTGGGTGCGGAAGTAAGCAACGCAACCTTGAGAACCTTGAACAAAAGGTAGAGTACCTTCAAAACCAACAGCAGCAAAGATTGCTCCTAGTGGTTGGCAGCCTTTAGCAGGGTTAACGGTTAAAGCTTCACGAGCGAAGTTCTTTTCACGATAATCCCAACCTTTTGTCCACTCTGCAACCCGTTGTACTTCTTCGGCTTCGTGACCGTTTTCAAACTGCTTTTTGTTTTCAAATAGCTGTTGGTACTCAGGTTGGTGGAATAACTCGACGTGATCTTGAATTTTTTCTGGATTCTGAGGCATTTCTGGATCTCCAAGCTTACTGAATTCTTTTACTGATTGAGGAATAAGGATTTGAGGCGGGGGTGGGAGATGGGAATATGATTCAAAATTCAAAATGCAAAAATCAAAAGAAATTTTAATCTTTCAGTTTTGAATTTTGGATTCCCAACTCCCCCCTGGGGTTTTAGCCCCAGGTTATCCTTACTTATCTCACTCTCCCATTTCCCTAAACGGCAGCCTTAGCCTTAGCTTCAGCCTTCTTAGCCTGAGCTTTTTCATTCCAAGGAGCGCCAATTAATCCCCAGGTTGGGCTGTTGAGTGCCAAGTCCATATCGCGTGCGAAGATGGCGAAGCCGTCATAACCGTGATAAGGGCCGGAGTAATCCTTTTTGTGGTTTAATTCTTTTCAACAGCCTAATGTTTGCAGTAAACAGTGTCAGCGATAAGCATTGTTCGCTGATAACACATTTATTTTTAGGCTAAATATAGGCTAAAAACACAGCATAACTAGGTTCAGAACTCACGCATCATCTAAATGT
>NZ_JADEXF010000297.1 GCF_015207245.1 Nostoc cf. edaphicum LEGE 07299 | reverse complement strand
CCATAATACAGTTTTCGCCAATATCATCTTTTGAAGCTATGATTAATTTGATATTTTTGCATAGCTAAATATTCTTTCTGAGGTAGAACCCAAAAAAGTCGCAATCTATTGCGAATGTACACTATCAGATATTTTTAATTAATCATCTGCCAAATTTTGAGAATGTTCTCACCACTTCCACCACCAGCAATGGTTTGTCCATCTGGGCTAATGGCAACGGCATAAATATATCCAGAACCTGTCTCCAAAGTGCGGACTTCCTTACCTGTGACTGGATTCCAAACTTTGATTGTCTTGTCACTACTGCCACTTACAAGGGTGATACCATTTGCACCTACGCTTGACAAAAAGGCAACAGAATTAACCTTATCATTATGTCCTTCTAAGGTGTGGATTAACTTTCCTGTTTTCAGATTCCACAATTTAATTGTCTTGTCTTTACTGCCACTGGCAAGGATGACGCCATCGGGAGCAAAAGCGACTGAAAGAATCGACTCTGAATTTCCATCGAAGGTGCGGATTAACTTTCCTGTTCCCAGATTCCACAATTTAATTGTTTTATCCCAGCTACCGCTGGCAAGGGTTTTACCATCAGGACTGAAAACTACAGATGCAATACCACTGGTATGTCCCTCTAAGGTGCGGATTAACTTTCCTGTCTCCAGATTCCACAGTTTGATTTTCATATCCTTACTAGCATTGCCACTTGCAAGGGTTTTGCCATCAGGACTGAAAGCTACAGAAGTAACTCCATCGCTATTTCCCTGCAAGGTGCGGATTAACTTTCCTGTTTCCAGATTCCACAGTTTAATTGTCTTGTCCGCACTACCACTAGCGAGGATTTTGCTATCAGGACTGAAAGCTATAGTCCAAATCCAATTGGAATGTCCTTCTAAAGTGCGGATTTCCTGTTCACCTGTCAGATTCCATAGCTTGATTGTCTTATCATCACTGGCACTGCCAAGGGTTGTACCATCAGGACTGAAAGCTACGGAATTTACGTCACTAGAATGCCCCTTGAAGGGTTTGGGTGAATAAGAATTTTCTGAGACGTTTTTTTGGGGCTGAATAGGCTGAGAAATAGGCTGAGAAATAGGTTGAGGAGCCTCGCTGACTATCTGGGGACGAGACTGGAAATACCAAACTCCCCCTAATCCCAACATTAAAATGCTAGAACCTAACAGCAGTTGACTTTTCAGATTGTTATTTGATTTTGGTGAAACTGGCACCTTGTTTGCTGAGTTAGCTGCAAATGTTGGTGTAAGTATAGTTGGGGGCACTGATAACAATGGTTGTATTTGAGGTGTCAAGTCATTGATGACTTCATCAGCCGATTGATAACGCTTTTGGATGTCTAGTTGCAACAGCTTATCCAAAACTTCACCCAACTCCATAGATATAGAAATCCCGTCCCTACCTGAACTGGTTAAATGTTGCCGCCAAGATGCAACCCAACCATAACCCTGATGTATCCACAGTTGAGATGGGCGAACTCCAGTCAGGAGATGAAAACAAGTAGCCCCCAAACTGAATAAATCACTGGCTGGGTAAGCTTTTCCATCTTGCATCTGTTCAAGTGCAGTGTAACCGTGTGAGCCAATAACAGTGCCCATTCTAGTCTGCACTGTTGCTGTCAGCAGTTTGGAAGCTCCAAAATCGATTAGGATTAATCGCCCATCACTTTGACGGCGAATAATATTCTGTGGCTTGATATCCCGGTGAATCACTCCCCGCAGATGGATAAACTTCAGTACTGGCAGTAAATCTAGCAAAAGTTGGCGAATCTCTGTTTCGTTATAGTTTGCCCGCGTTTCCGATTCTTTGAGCAAGTTTTGCCCATCGATAAACTGCTGCACCAAAAAGAGATAGCTATTTTGCTCGAAATAAGCCAATAAAGTTGGAATTTGCGGATGTTCTGCCAGTTCTTGCAGTCGGCTCGCTTCTTGTTTAAATAGTTCAACGGCCTTGGTTAGCGGCCCAGTTCCCTGAAGTTTTGGCGCGAATTGCTTAACAACACAGCATTCATTCAGTTTGTGTACATCTTTGGCTAGATAGGTTCTACCAAATCCACCCTCGTCTGATAAAACCTGAGTGGGGCGATAGCGACCTCCTAGCAGGGGTATCAATTCCGCTCTACAACTATGGCAATAGTTGTTTTTATCAGGATTTAGGGGTTTTTGGCAATCGGGATTCACACAACAGAGCATACTGGGAATCCATTTCAGTTGGAGTATATATTCATCTTAAGTCATACAGTATAATCTCTCTTGTTAGTAAATATCACTGAGACACCATACAAATCCCCAATTTCCTTACCTCATCGGGTATTAAACAATTTAGATAACTTGCAAAACTTGTGTTTGAGCGATGCCTTTTGACGAATTTATGGGCGTCAGGTCTGCTTGTGTATTACATCTGTGTAAGCCATTTAGTCAGGTTTACAAAAATAAATATCTGGGCAAAATTCCGAAAAGCAGCAATTTAAGTTTGTAGCTCAGTATATACCTACGAAATTGAGATTTTCTCTAGTAGTCTAAATTGAAAATATAATTTTTCTGATTTGATTGTGACAAACATTTGGGTATGTAGGATATACAAATTCATTTGATTACAGGCAATGCCTTTAGCAAGCCGCTAAGGTATATACGCCAAATCTCCTTTTCAATTTAAATCACTGCTGTGGTTAAAACAGCAACTAGTATTAATTTTGTCTTTCAGAAAGAGACAAAATTATCAGCAAAATTAGGAGCGTAACTATGCTATTAGACAACAAAAACTATCGTCGCAAATTAAGTCATGTTTTAATTGGTTGCGTGAGTAGTAGTTTGTTAATCACAAGTAATGTGCTGCCTATAAGTGCTTTAGTGAAAGTGAAATCTCACAGTTCTCAAGACTTCATAATTGCTAAATCACCAGATGAGAGACAACCAGAAGCAGTAAAAAAAGGAATTGAGCAAATTCCTGCTTCTCAGGCATCAATATCTCCAAGACGGAAGATTTCTATTGAGTCACCAATACAGCAGAATCCTCGTGCATCGTCTAATAGAGAAACTTCTCAGCGAACTTCCAGGGTTTCAGATAATAGCTCTACTCCAAGATCGTCTAGACGTAGGAATTCTAACTCAAATTCTAATCGTTCCAATAGTGGTGGTGCATCTAGATCCTCTGGAACTAGAACTGCAAATTCAAACGCCAATCGTTCTAATGGTGGCTCCGGGAGAGTTCGCAAGCCAAGTTCTAATGTAGCTACAACTGGGAACCAAAATCTCAATAATTCAGCGATTTATTCACCTGCAACCCCAACTTACAAAGAGATTAACTTTGTAGATGTAGCATTAGGTATTTTAAGTAAGAATGACTTTCAATCTGAAGGTAGATATTTTCATTTTTATGAGTTTGAGGGCAGAGAAAATCAATTAGTTCAAATTAGACTGATTGGCAGTAATGATACACGCAGCTCGAATAACTTGAGTTTAAAACCCTTGTTGTTTCTGCACGATCCTGATAACAATATTATTGTCAAAAAAGGCGCTTTGGATAAAAGCAGTGGTGGCGATGATGCATTCATTTTTGCGCGACTGCCTAAGAATGGCATTTACAAGATTGCTGTTACTAGTCAAGATCCGAGAGATACAGGCCGCTATAGTTTGGCTCTAAGGAATGATAGAGCTAGCTATACTTTAGATGAATCAGATCAACTAACTGCCAAAAGCTCAACTTTGAAACAAAATGGAGGTGCTTACAATGTTTCTAATTTTCAAGGTAGAAAAAATCAGCTGATAAGTATTCGTGTTGATAGTGTTGATGAAGAGTTTTCTCCTTATGTAGCTTTGCTAAATTCTAAAGGACAGACGATCGCAATCGATAAACACAAAGACAAAAGTGGTGTCTACAGTGCTTTAATTGACCGAGCTAGGTTGCCTGAAGATGATACATACTATATAGTTATTACTTCCAAAAATCCACAGGAACGCGGTAAATATAGATTGACTATTTTCTGAAGTAATTACCAATTCTAGTATCGAGACTATTGCTATGAGTAGGATATAGCCCGGAATGTTTTTTTTATTTACCGTAATAGTCTCGATACCATTGTACAAAGTTAAGTTAAGGGTTGTTGGTCTTTTAAGACGCGATTTATTACGTCTCTACATGAGGGTTTTGTTGCTCATTCTGAACTGTCTTGATGACTGTGGGAATTGCTTGTTTTCCTCATCCTCCATTTCCCACTCCCTTCTCATTAAATTTCAACTGCATACACACCATTCTCATGGGAAGTTCTTGCAGATTTCAAGGCATACATTGCACTGTAACGTCCACTTAAGTGCAGTAATTCTTTATGTGTACCTTGCTCTAAAATCTGCCCGTCTTCAATGTAGAAAACTAAATCGGCTTGTTCAACGGCTCTAAGATTATGAGAAACTACAAAGGTAGGCATTTTTGAGTCATTTTATCTACTATAGGACTTACACACGAGTTACAAAATAATGAACCGCCTCCCTTTGTCAAACTAGGCAATTTTTTGCTTGACTGCTAAAGCTTTTAAGATGTTTGCAGTTTTTTCAACTCCCCCAGAATCAAAGTTAATTTTATTAGGCTGCTCTTTGAGATAATTAATAATATTAATAGCCAGGTAATCAGGTTGCAAATAATTATGATTGATAAATTTGACTATTCCTAAATTGCTTAACTTCTCGGCTCTAATTGCTTGTTCTCGATCCTGATTACCTGTAAAGGGAAGAATCAGAGATCGTACACCTGTGGTTAAAATATTCATTGTAGTGTTATAGCCAGACATATTTATTGAAAGGTCTGCTTTTTTCATGTAATTTAGCAAGTAAGGAGTATAGCGTCGAATATAGATGTTTTTACTAAATTTTGCCATTTCTTGCAGTTCTTTAAATTTTGAATTTGGGATGAATGGCCCGGTAAAAACCTGAATATGATGTGGCAATAATTTCTCTAAAAAAGGGGCTGTATTAACTACACATTCAAGCAAATCATGACCAAATCTACCACCTCCTACACTGGCTACAATCAAGGGTTTGTCTGATTTAATAATTTCCCAATCTTCATCAGCTAAAATAGGATTTGTTGGTGGGTATTGCACGACATATCCGGTGTAATATATTTGGCACTTGAGGTCATTGACTCTAGAAAAGGTTGCTTCTAGTGGGACTAATTCTGGGTCGCTGTGAACCAAGAGTATATCAAAATACTTCTTGATTAAGTTACATACTTTTTCTTCGTGTTTTACTTGTTTTTCCGGTTTAACAACTACAATATCTCGCAAACTAGAAACTATTTTAGTTGAGCCTTTATTTGATTTTGCTAGTTCTAATAATGGAATTAATTCAAAAGAAAAACGTCTTCTCCCAAAAGGAAATAACTCAACAATCAAAATATCAGGCTGGAATTGCTTAAAGATTTTCAGAAGTCGATTTTTTCTAATTTCTTGGATTTCGCTAAGGTTAATGGCATCATCTACTACTTGTAGTTCAGCAAATTCTGGGTCAGTTTTAATTGCAGGCAGATTAATAACTTCCACAC
>NZ_JADEXF010000296.1 GCF_015207245.1 Nostoc cf. edaphicum LEGE 07299 | reverse complement strand
GGGGAGCGGGGGAGCAGGGGAGACAAACTCTCCTCTGCCCCTCTGCTCCTCTGCCTTTCTGCTCCTCTGCCCCTCTGCCCTTCTGCTCCTCTGCCTCTGTGCCCTTCTGTCCTCTTCTGCTGCAACTGTGCCACAAGCGCAGGGTTATCAATAACTGGGGATGTATCGGGTAAAATGCTTACTCTAGTAAAGCCGCCAGCAGCAGCAGCTTGTAAGAAAGACAAAAGGGTTTCCCGTTCTTCAAAGCCAGGTTCACCAGAGTGGCTATACAAATCAACTAACCCAGGGCCGAGAACTAATCCCTGACAATCTCTGATTTGAGTATCGGAACTGATATCAGAAATGTGCGAAGCCACTTCTCGGATATAACCATCAGCAATCAGCACATCAAAGAGTTCGTCGATTTCAGAAACAGGGTCAATTACTCGTACTTTTTGCAGCAGTTCAATCATAAAAGTTTTTAGTTATGAGTTAGGAGTTAAGTAGGTAGGCATAATTAAACATAAAGTAAAATCCTAGTTCGTAGCGAGCGATTCATCGCTCAAAGCAAGGATTCTTAGGACTAAAGTCCTTACTACAAACTTTAATTTATTTACGTCTAGCTACTTATGAGTTATTTGTTCTTCAGTCATCGCTTCTAACTTTATTCCTCACTCCTTCTAACTCCTTCTAACTCCTAACTCCTAACTCCTTACTCCTTACTTAGCACTCAGCACTCAGCACTCCTCACTCCTCACTCACAACGCTCCCGCTGCTGTTTTATCTAGTACACCCCCACCAAAGTGATAAGTGATATTCATCGCTTGCAGTACTGGTAAACCATCGATTCCAGCAGTGTAGTCGATAACACTGACTGCACCATTACCCTGACGAAAACTCCAGAAGTTTTCCAGCGATAAACCCAGAATGTGACAAAGCAAGGTTTTGTTAGTAGCGTCATGAGCTACTACTAATACAGTTTTGGATTGATTATTTGATGCTGTTTGCAGAATTGATTGCCAAGCTGCAACGCTGCGTTCCCATACCTGTTGCAGATTCTCCCCTTCAGGCATTTGCACTTGCGTTGGTATCAGCCGCCATCGCTGCAACTCTCCCGGAAACTCTTGCTCTATCTCTGTTTCTAATTTTCCTTCCCAGAGACCATGACTGATTTCTCTTAAACCATCTTGCAATTCTAACTTGACATTCGGATGTCGTTTTAAGATAATCTCTGCTGTTTCTTTAGGGCGCAGCATGGTGCTACTTACAGCAAAATCAATCTCTACGTCTTGAAGAAATTCACCTGCTTTTTGTGACTGTTGTCTACCGTTGTCGTTGAGGGGGACATCAATTTGTCCTTGAAACCTGGTTTGGCGATTCCAGTCGGTTTCACCGTGACGCACTAGTAACAATCGTACTCCTTGATGATCCGGTCGCAATGAGGGTAGAGTTTCTCCGGTGTGTTGCGTCTGATTTAAGGATTCTAGCTGGACTGGTTCGCCCAATCCTCCAGCAAAATTTAATACGGTGATGCCACAGTTAGATTGCTGTATTGAATGGTAGCGACTGGGAGGAATTGCTAATGCTGTGCTAATCAAGGCGCGATTAATTCCGTTATGTCCCACGATGAGAATGGTTTCGCCTTGATGTTGGGACAAAATTTCTTGCCAAAACTGCCGTGCTTGTTCGTATAAAGCAAGAACGGGAAAATGTTCTCTTGTTCCTTCTGCATCATTAAGCAGCATCCGCAGTTCGTCGGGGTGTTGATGCCAAGTGCGGTAATCTTCAGCAAATTTTTGCTTGACTTGGGCAGTCAGCAATGCTTCCCATAAAGGTAGGTCGATTTCTAGCAGCAAATCAGAAACTTGAACTACAGCAGATTGTTTAGCATGAGTAGCTAACTCATTATGGATAATATCTGCTGTATGTTTCGCTCGTTGCAGGGGACTGCTGTAAATCGCATTGAATAAGATATTGCTGAGGGCTTTGCCTACAAGACTTGCATCATTACGACCTTTTTCGGTTAATGTTGACGCATCAGTGCGTCCTTGGATACGCCGCTCGGTATTATAACCGCTTTGACCGTGGCGCACAATGATGACACGAGTCATCGCAAAGCCCTCCTCTTATCTTGACGATTAATTTTACTGCAAAACGATTGCATAATTATCGACTCAGGAAGGCGGATTGAGTCAGGCGCAAAACTTTATTCTGCTAGAGGAGGCTGTACGATTGGCTAAAACTGCCGTTGTCTGAACGATATTTTCTAATAAAGCTGTTTTGATTTAAGTAAAAAAACAAGAGTAAAAATGATCTGGAAATAATTTCAGAATTGTGCCTAGTACAATGTCTAACCTAGTAATGAAAAGTTCGTAGTAAGCACTTTAGTGCTTAGAAACTTCCAGACTAAAGTGCTTACTACGAACTTGTTGACCTTACTAATTTAAACTTAACAGACTATAGCAAAAATTTTGGCCAACGCATAATTAATTAAAACTACAACGTCAGCTTTTATCCCTGCTTATTCTCTCCCTATATCTAGCTGTACTTGCAATCCATCATTGTCACCGCCTGACTGAGCCGGTGTTAAGAAAACTGAAGTGTCTGGCTGTGATAATGATTCGTTAAAGCGAATTTGGGCTGGAGTTTTATTTTCTCTTCGATTATTGTTGGAAAGACTTGCTGGATTAGTTTGCTCAAAAAAACTTTTAAAGTCATCTTGGGCTGTTTTCCGATCGATTCCAAGTAGATAATCACCACTTAATCGATATTGTCCGGCGGGATTTGAGTTTGATGCTGGTGATTGAGCGTAGACTTGGCTTCCTAAGCTTGCAAGGGCTGCCGTAATCCCTAAGAAAGCAATAATTTTGGCGTTCATTTGTTTTATCCAAATTATTTTTAATATTGCTTGTCTATTATTCTCTGGGAAAAAGATTTTGATTAACTCTATTGTTAGGTTCAACTATAATAATTTTATTGCGTATATACTTAGCGTGTCAATAATTTTTGCTATCTTAGGGATTAACAAGTTATAGCTTTGATATCTCTTGATAAGTTGGATTATCTGGTTCAGTTTCTTAGCGATCGCACTTAAGTTCGTTAAGATATGCCAGGATGAAACCAGGGATGCCAACAGATACAACCGCATTCCCTTTTTTAGTCGTTTACTTTTATTATCAGTGTCACAGGATAGCGATCGCACTGGTCATACTGATTAAGTTTTTGTACTATTTTTCTTCAACTATAGGACTCATATTTGATTTCTGAAAAAACTTAGTACACCTTAGAAAGCTTTCTTTCCTGTTCCCTATTCCCTATTCCCTGTTCCCTGCCTACGCAGGTAAATTCAGGAATCAAACCGGATTCCTATAGCACAGTATTAATTGAACAGCGATCGCACCTTGGTTGATGAAAGAATAGCGATGTTTAACGACAGACAAGCCAAAGAAACATCTACGTATCTACTCAGGGACTTGCACAATGTGAGCGATGGCATTTCCCAAACGAGTAAAGTGATTTGGATTGAGGGTCAACAGAGAGTCTACCTCTGCTTTTAAAGCAGCTTGAGCAATTAAAGCATCAAAAACACCCCCACCGGGAAGATTTAAAGTTGCCATTTGAGCAATTGCAGCCTGATAATCATTGAAAAGCAGTGGAACTCCCTCTAAATACTGTGACATATCTACAATAATCATCTCAGCTTGTTGGGGACTAATACGCGGTTGAATGGGTAAACGGGTGATGACAGAATATGTTTCAGCTAAACTGTGAGTTGAGATAAACCCTTGAATTTGCCCAGATTTTGCAGCTTGAATTTTGGAAAAGCAAACAGAATGTTGCGGGTGATTGACAATGAATGCTGGAACTAAGACAGAAGTATCAAACAAGACTTTCATTAAGTTATTTGATCCTGAATGCGTTCTTCTCTCAACTCATCTATAAAGGCATTGACATCAAAATTTTCTGGTAATTCTGCCTCTACAACTAAAATCCCTTCTTTTCGATAAATGTTTGGTTGGTTAAGGGGCAGTATATTGGTTATTTCAGAGTTTTGTTGAGTATGTTGTTCAGTAGCTTGCTGACTTAGCGTGTCAATTTTTTCTGCAATAGCTTGCAAAACAAATTGCTCAGTCGAAATTCCCTGACTGCTTGCCCATTTTTCAATCTTTTGTTGGAGTTGGGGAGGAAAGTTCATAGATGTAAATACAATTAATACTCCAATTGTAAAAGGCGATCGCCTACGATGGTCACTGAGCTTGTCGAAGTGCGGGCTACGCTTACGCACCTTGGTTGATGAAACAAAAGCATCGCTCAAAACTACTAGATTGCAAACTCTATCGCCTGGACTGGCTTTTTTAATTACGGATTAATTTTTTAGCCAATCGCCACAACAGAGAAAGCGGTAAAATTAATATCGCTAACAAGATTTGCACAAACTGACCTAACCGACGTAACCAGATATGGCGTTGCAGGATTGCTAAATTTTCTCGAATTGTCGCTGTATTGGGATGATTAACGCCTAACACCCGTTCGCACATTGCCAGGGCTTCAATCAACAGAGGTTCGGCATCACTGTAGCGTCCTTGGCTTTCGTAGAGGTTAGCTAAATTGTTCAAGCTAGTAGCCACATCCGGATGGTCGCCAGCAAACAGGCGCTTTCTCATTGCCAGGGCTTCAATCAACAGAGGTTCGGCATCACTGTAGCGTCCTTGGCTATCGTAGAGGTTAGCTAAATTGTTCAAGCTTAATGCCACATCCGGATGGTCGCCAGCAAACAGGCGCTTTGTCATTGCCAAAGCTTCAATCAACAGAGGTTCGGCATCACTGTAGCGTCCTTGGCTATTGTAGAGCAAAGCTAAATTGTTCAAGCTAGTAGCCACATCCGGATAGTCGCCAGCAAACAAGGACTGGCAAACATTTACGCATTCTTCACTCCAAGGTTCTGCTAATTTATATAATCCTTGTCCTTCGTAAAATCTTGTTATCCCCACAAATACGCAAATTACTTCATCGCTGAGGACTGATGCTAGAGAAATTATCTGTGCTTCTTTTGCTTCTTTTATCTCTGCAATTATACGTTTACCCAAGTCTTCGAGATGGAGAACAATATCTCTGATGCTTTCAATCTGCTCAGAAGTGGGTGAACCAGGAAGGATTTGGGCAAAGGCTATCATGGCGGTGGCGAAGGTTGTTTCCAAAACTAATTTCATCTCGCCAGCATCGGCTAACTGTGCTTGCAAAAACCACCGCACTAAGGCATGAATTTTATAATATCCTGCTCTTTCTTCTACCAGTTGCAGCAAATTGCGCCCGTAGAGTTGATTTTTAGCTGCGTTTAATTCATCTTCTGACCAAATTAGCTGTCTTTGTTGCTGATTTTCTGCTTCCCCTCCACCTGTCGTCATCCGAACAACCAAATCCCAAAGAATCTGTACAGGAGAAAATAAACTCAAAAATATTCCTAGTTGTTGTGCTACTAGGTCAAGTTCTGACCAAGTTAAAGCAAAGGCGGCTTTGACTCCCAGTTGAGTTGAGTTGAGAGTTTCCCAGTCTTGTAAAGCTGCTTCTGCTAATTTACGTTGTT
>NZ_JADEXF010000295.1 GCF_015207245.1 Nostoc cf. edaphicum LEGE 07299 | reverse complement strand
GGACAAGGAGGACAAGGGGGACAAGGGGACAATGGGGTAAACAAAACTCCTAACTCTTAACTCCTAACTCTTAACTCCTAACTCTTAACTCTTAACTCAGCACTCAGCACTCAGCACTCAGCACTCCCAATGCCCTATGCCCAATCCCTAATTTCTCGTAAATTGATCTGTCCACTTGCCGTTCGCTTGACTACACTTAGAAATTAGCAACTGCATTGCTGTTCTTGAGCAAAACAATTATGAAGTTATCCTTAAAGCAACTGGCGGTTTATGTGTTTTTACTGGTAATTGGCGGTGGTGCAGGTTTGTTTGGCAGTCGCTATCTCCTGCCACAAAATCGCTCGTTTCAACAGTTAAGAAATGTAACAATGGCTTCGCCTCCAGAATCCGTAGTTCCGAATTCTCCTAATGGAGCTATTGGGGCTACTAGTGGCGATAACGTGAATTTTATTGCGACAGCAGTGCAAAAAGTTGGCCCGGCTGTAGTGCGAATTAATGCCACTCGCAAAGTAGCCAATCCCATCTCTGACGCTTTGAAAAATCCCCTCTTGCGGCGATTCTTTGGAGAGGATGAGCAACCAATTCCTCAAGAACGCATTGAACGCGGTACAGGATCGGGATTTATTTTGAGCGAAGATGGGGAATTACTCACCAACGCTCATGTAGTGGCAGATACAGATACAGTACAAGTTACCCTCAAGGATGGTCGGAGTCTAGAGGGGAAGGTGGTAGGAGTTGATTCTGTAACAGATGTGGCAGTGGTAAAAATAAAAGCGAATGATTTGCCGACGGTAAAACTGGGCAATTCGCAAAACCTGATCCCAGGACAATGGGCGATCGCTATTGGCAATCCTCTGGGTTTAGATAATACTGTCACTATCGGCATTATCAGTGCTACCGATCGCACTAGCACTCAAGTTGGTGTCCCAGATAAGCGAGTCAGCTTTATCCAAACTGATGCCGCAATTAACCCTGGTAATTCTGGTGGCCCCTTATTGAACGCCCAAGGCGAAGTGATTGGTATTAACACTGCTATCCGCGCTGATGCTCAAGGACTTGGTTTCGCCATCCCCATTGAAACTGCTGCCCGCATCGCTAATGAACTTTTTACTAAAGGGCGTGCGGAACATCCCTTTTTGGGTGTTGAAATGGCAGACCTTTCTCCTATCAGAAAACAACAAATTAATCAAGAAAATCAGCTAAATATTCAGCAGGATGCAGGGATTGTGATTAAAGGAGTTACAGATGATTCCCCAGCCAAGCGTGGAGGACTGCTACCTGGAGACGTGATTCAAAAAGTTGACGGTAAACCAGTCAAAACTTCAGCCCAAGTTCAGAGGCTGGTAGAGTCGAGCAGAGTTGGAGACATAATCGCTATCGAAGTCAACCGCAGCGGTAAAGTTCAAACTTTCAAAGTACAATCAGGAGCTTATCCTGAAAAGAAGTAGTCAAAATAATTCGTAATTCCTAGAGTGCATCATTCCGAATTACGAATTAGTAATTATTTGGTCAATAGTTCCAGAATGTTTGACTACTGACTATTAATTATTGGCCATTAGACAAATGCTCTAACTGCATTCTTTGTTCCATCTGGCGCAGAAAATACCCTGTCATCATGGCTGATGCTAGAAGCCCAGCCAAGTTCTCCCTATCTGTTGTGATTTGCACGTTGAAATTCTCCGCAGGGAGCATTCCCACTAGCCCTTGGACATTTTGCGAGATGATTTGTTTAATTTCGGGGCTGGCGGACTGAGCAACCCTAGCTAAAACATCAGGAGACTGATGCTGTAGATATTTGAGTAACTGATTAGGGTATTCCTCAGAGTGGTCGGAAAGAAGTTGATTAGGGTGTTCCTCAGAGTTGTCATTCAAAAAGTCAGGATTAAACACCATTGGCAGTTTTATTTAGCTTAATTGCTAACTCCACTCTAAACCATAGTACAAGGTTAGCGCATTCACCACGGGTATAAGTCAAGAGGAGGGGAATGGGATTAGGGGGGAGATGACAGGTGACAGGTTATAGGGAATAATCTGTACGCTGTAACCTGTACCCTATTGCCTTCTTTACTCCCTACTCGCCACTGCCTTGAGTTCTAGTTCTAGTTCTAGTTGTTCTTCCTTCTGACTCGTAGAAAGTATTTGCGGGAGTTGCTCGATTTGGAAATACTGATGGAATTTTGGGGTTACTTGGAGTGAGTAAGAGCGAGAATCGCTGTCTCGGCGCTTGCGGATGAACCCAAGTTCGACCAGTTCTGGAACGTGTTGATATACTCCCGAACCGCGTAGGTTAATCAGATCACTCTGAAGTATGGGACTATTAAGAGCGATCGCGGCCAAAGTCCGTAATGCACCTACACCCAATTCGACTGGTATCATCGTTTGCACTAGATCGTGAAAATCAGACCGGAGTTGCAAACTGTAACCATCTGGGGTTTCTATTACCTCTAGGGCACTATCTCGGTGGGCATAGTTGTCCATGAGTTCAATTATGCCTTCTTTGACAGTGGCGCGATCGCACGCGGCATACTCGGCGATTTCGCCGAGCGACAAGGGTTTACCCTTTAAATAGAGAATTGCTTCTATCTTCGTCGCTGTGGCTGTAATCATTTAGTCATTAGTCGTTAGTCATTGGTCATTAGTCATTGGTCATTAGTACATGACAACTAACAATCAACAAGTGTGTGGCATTATATCGTAAATTGTCAAAGTATTTTTTTAAACTTTCAAATTTGGCATTGGGATTAGGGGAGAGGTGACAGGTTACAGGAAATATATCTGTACCCTGTAACCTATACCCTATTCCCTTCTCAAAAGCCTCTACTTGTGAGAATAAATTCTGCGATCGCTAAATCTTGTGGAGTGGTCACTTTTAAATTTGTCTCTTCTCCCTCGACAATTCGGACTTCGATGCCGCACTTTTCAAATAAGGCGGCGTCGTCTGTTACTTCCCATCCTTGACGGACTCCTTCAGCATGGCACTGTTTCAACAACTTGACATCAAATCCTTGGGGAGTTTGTGCCGCCCATAGTTGTCGTCTGTCGGGTGTCTCTTGAATTATGCCTTGTCCATCAACAATTTTTATGGTGTCTTTGACGGGTACACCAGCAATTAAACCGGGACAGTGGCGAATGGACTCGGCACAAGAGTTAAATAAATCTGGTGTGGCCAGGCATCTAGCACCATCGTGAATCAACACTTGTTCTGCGGCTATTGGCAGAGATTGTAAGCCATTGTAAACAGATTCTTGGCGGGTGGAGCCACCTTGAATTAATTCTACTGGTTTAGTCAGCTTCAGATCGGCGAGAATTGCATTGAACTCTGGCCAATCGGTAGACTGAGAAATAATCCCGATCCAACTGATTGTACTGGCGGCTTCTGCGGCTAATAAAGTCCAAGCAATAATTGGTTGAGATCGCACGAGGAGCAGGAGTTTATTGCGGTTACTCCCCATTCTTTTTCCGATTCCCGCAGCTGGAATTAGTAAATACACAGAATTCCTCAATCTTTAAGCTATATATTTTCCCCTAAAATAGGGAGCGAGTAAGCGTCAATAAATATTATGCGAGTAGTAGCCCTTGTACCTGGCGGAATTGGCGACCAAATTCTCTTCTTTCCGACTCTAGATGACCTGAAGCGCCATTACCCTAACGCTCAGATAGATGTCGTTGTTGAACCCCGGTCAAAGGCTGCCTACCGAGTGAGCAAGTCAGTTCACGAGGTGCTGAACTTTGATTTTAATGACCGTAACAGTCTGGCAGATTGGGGTAATTTAGTGGGAACTATTCGCGATCGCGAATACGATGTTGCCATTGCTGTTAAGCAAAATTGGTTGGTAAGTCTTTTACTCTGGTTGACGGGAATTCCTATACGCATTGGCTATCAAGGCAAAGGATCGGGTTTTCTTACCCATGCTGTGCCATTAAAACCATCCCAGTATGCGGCAGCAGTTTCCCATGACTTGCTGCAACCATTGGAAATAAATAGCCCTGTCCCAGAGTTAGCAGTAAATGTGCCAAAACCAGATATTGAGTGGGCACAAAAGGAACAAAAACGTTTAGGGGTTCATGAAACAGGCTATATCTTGATTCATGGCGGTTCTGGTCAGTTAACCCAGGCTAAAGAACTGGATAAAATTTACCCTGTCGAAAATTGGCAGCAAATTATTCA
Source organism: Nostoc cf. edaphicum LEGE 07299 (assembly GCF_015207245.1). Taxonomy (GTDB): domain Bacteria; phylum Cyanobacteriota; class Cyanobacteriia; order Cyanobacteriales; family Nostocaceae; genus Nostoc; species Nostoc edaphicum_B. The sequence continues at coordinate 1,413 of NZ_JADEXF010000295.1, read as the reverse complement.
AGCTTTCCAACAAAAGCAGCCCGATTTACCTGTGGTTGTTATTAAGGGAGTTGATGATGAGCTGTTTGTGCGATCGCTTCTGGAGTCTTCTCCAGATATCAAGGTGACAGCCCCAGATGATATTGGTAAGTTAACTGCCATAATTGCCGGGGCAAATTTGATGTTATCTACTGATAGTCCGGCACTACAACTAAGTGTTGCAGTTCAAACCTATACCATTGCCATCTTTGGCCCCAGCAATCCAGCTAAGTTGTTGCCGAAAAACGATAAATTCCTGGCTATTGAATCCCTCACGGGAAAAACGGCGGATATTTCACCAAACGCAGTTTTAGAGAAAATTTGGGGTGGCTAAACCAGTAGTTTTTTGAAAAAGTCAGAAGTCAGAATTCAGAATCAGAAAGTGGGAGATTCAGACCCACTATTACGAAAGTTGACCACAAAATCATAGATTTTATGGGGGTGCAATAAATGCCATTGATTTAGCGTTCGACTGAGCTATCATGGCGAAGTCCGCTTTTTAATTTAGAATTCATACTGAATTCTGGCTCCTGACTCCTGAATTCTTTCTTCTCAAAATATCCCAAAAAAAGCATCATCTAATTCATAACCCAGCATTTGGGCCATGGACTTTAGGCGCGAGAGACTGGGGATGTCTTGTTGTTTGAGCCAATCGCCTAAAATAAAGATTTTATGCATCAAAAATATCTCTAAGGCTTCAGGATTGTACTGGATACCTTCTTGGGAACTAAACTGGTGTGGTACAAGCATGGCGGCATAACGAGCAAATTCTCCAGCTTTCCAATCTAGTAAAAATGGCAACCAGGGGTATTTAGCATCTAGGCGCACAAACCACAGGCGCACCTCTGGAATTTCTGAGAGTTCCCGTGGATCGCCAGATTCGAGATTGTAATTGATATCAAAGCGTAGCTGCTGTTCATGGGATACAACCCCATCTTGCAGCAGTTTTTCAATCACCGTTGACGCAGGCGACAAATCCAGATTGTTAATGAAGTCATTATTGAGTGCGATCGCAATTGTCATTGATTCAGCAGCCACTTTCTTGATGCTCAACTGTAGGATCGAGAATATACAGTAGCAGCTTTCAGGGATTGACGCTACATTCACTTTTAATAGGGGACTTCCAGTTAAAAAAATATCTCATTGTAGGGGCGCTAGTCCTTGCGCCCCTACAAATATACTAATAATTTGGGATAATTTATTTTTTGCAAGTCCCTAGCGCAAAGTTTTCTTCACAAATCAATTAGTATTTACTGATACTTTTTTGCTAATAATTTTGCCAACCTATACAAGGTTGAGACACAAGTCTGACCCGATCAAATTTATTTGATTATTTTGCTTAATTTTTGCTAGTTATAACAAATATACATCCAGTTACTAGCCTTGATATTATGA
>NZ_JADEXF010000294.1 GCF_015207245.1 Nostoc cf. edaphicum LEGE 07299 | reverse complement strand
GCCTAATACTGCACCAACTATCGCCATCATAAAGTGATTTACCAATGCCACAAAACTACCCTCTGGTAGAAAACCAACTACCATTTGAAACAAAATTCCCACCACTAAACCCGACTTAGTAAGTGGATTGGGTAGGGTCATTGTATCTAAGTCGATGAGTGATAGAGCCAATAACCAACTGCAAAAAGCCCAATAGCCTATTGTTAAAGTCGAAACTTGAAATACCAAAAAAATTAGTAAAAAAATTATGCCCGTTACCCCTTCTACCACAGGATAACGGACAGAAATTTTGCTTTTGCAATATCGACACCGCCCTCTTAAGGAAATCCAGCCGAACACTGGTACATTGTCGTAAGCTTTTAGCTGGTTTAAGCATTTAGGACAACGGGAAGGCGGCCAAAGAATTGACAACCCAGCCGGTAGGCGATAAACAATAACATTGAGAAAACTACCAATAGATGCACCCAAAGCAAAGACCATTACACTCGCCGGGATGGCGAACAAAATGTCCATACAGTCATTTGTCCTTTGTCATTTGTCCTGTGTCATTTGTGCTTTGTCATTTGTCCTTTGTCAATAACTAATGACCAATAACTAATGAACAATGACCAATGACCAATGACCAATGACTAATACATATGCGATTCAATTTGACTTAAGGGTACAAAACACTCTTGAGGTAAAAGAACTGGTTGGTTAGTAAAAATAACCTTACCTCGATGAGTCACACGATTAATTGCTACACCAGAAGGTTGCCCAGCTATTTCGGGATGGACTTCACAGTGAGTATAGTATATCTGCCCAGCAGCTCTAATTACAGAGGGATCAATCAAAGGCGATTGGTTCTTTGGGGCGGTAAAATTTACTTGACCTTGTCGTAATGCGTACACTATCGACTGTTATTTGATTGCTAGATTTCCCTATAGTCTACCCGAAACTTATGGCAAAGGTTGCCAAATTGCCCAAGTTGCTATACAAAATTATTTTTGTTCGATAGCTTTGATGAGTGAGTCTCCCATAGCGCGGCAACCAAGGAGATTTTTTCCTGGAGAAATTATATCTCCTGTGCGATCGCCTTGTTCTAAAACTTGCAATACACCTTGTTCGATACGATCTGCCGCTTCTGGTTGGTCTAAACCGTAGCGCAACATCATCGCCACACTCAAAACCTGTGCTAGAGGATTTGCCTTATCCTGTCCAGCAATATCTGGGGCGGAACCGTGGACTGGTTCAAATACACCAGGCCCAGAAGCACCCAAACTAGCTGAGGGTAACATCCCAATACTACCTGTGAGCATGGCAGCAGCATCAGAGAGAATATCGCCAAACAAATTGCCTGTAACTATGGTGTCGAATTGCTTGGGAGCGCGTACCAACTGCATAGCAGCATTATCTACATATAAATGAGAGAGTTCAATATCTGGATATTCCGTACTAAGTTGGGTGATGCGATCGCGCCATAACTGAGATACGTCTAATACGTTCGCTTTATCCACCGAACAAAGTTTTCCGCCGCGTTTTTTTGCCGCTTCAAACGCCACTCTTCCAATACGTTCAATTTCTGATTCGGTGTAAACCATTGTATTTACACCGCGTTTCTCACCAGTTTCTGTAGCAAAAATTCCTTTGGGTTTCCCGAAGTAAATCCCGCCAGTTAGTTCACGCACCACCATAATATCCACGCCTTCCACAACTTCGCGTTTCAAAGTCGAGGCGTCGATTAGCTGGGGCAAAATTTTCGCTGGGCGCAAATTGGCAAATAATCCTAAACCTGCACGTAATCCTAACAAACCTGCTTCTGGGCGTAAATTGGATGGCAGGGAATCCCACTTATAGCCACCAATCGCAGCCAGCAATACAGCATCACTGTTACGGCAAGCCTCTAGAGTGGCAGATGGTAAGGGTTCACCTGTGGCATCAATTGCTGCACCACCTATGAGAGCTTCTTGGAATTCAAACTTCAGATCAAATTGCTTCCCTACGACTTTCAGCACATCTACCGCCACTGCCATAATTTCAGGGCCAATGCCATCGCCGGGTAGTAGAGTAATGCGGTAGTTCTGGGTCATAGCTAGTTATTACTGGGTAAATGCTTGCAGATTAAATATCATACCTAGCAAAATGTACCGATGGAGTTTTTAATTTATTTAGATGTGTGTTGTCTGAATCGCCTTTTTGATGACCAGACACAAGAGAGAATTCGTTTGGAAGTTGAAGCGGTGCTTCGTATTTTGGCTAGTGTTCAAACACGTGATTGGCAATTGCAAGGAAGTGAAGTTTTTGATGATGAACTTCGGAACACTCCTGAAGGAGCAAGAAAACGGCAGATGAGGATTTGGGCTGCTTTAGCAATGAGTAAAGTCAACATAACCCAAGAAATTGCGTTTCGTGGTGGGGAACTTGCCCAAATGGGGTTTAAAGACTACGATGCATTGCATATTGCTTGTGCAGAAGCTGGAAATGTTAATGTTTTGCTCACAACTGATGACAGAATGTTACGTTTGGCTGCAAGGTACAAAGACTTGCTACAAGTGAAAGTAGAGAACCCGCTTCAGTGGCTCAGAGAGGTTGCAAATGATAGATGTGAGTAAGTTGACTCAGACTGAAATTCAGCAACTAGGCATAGATACGCTGAGTTTAGCTCTTGGCCCAGCAGGAATGGGGCTATTTATGCATCAATTCGATTTAGGAAGCGGTGATTACACGCGAGATAGAGATGAAATATTAGGAAATCCTACTATTGAAAAAATAGTTGCCCGAATCAAACAAAGGCGGATTTCGCAGGTTGAAAGTTCAGATGTTCTGCCCAAAGTTACAAATATCAAAAGGCTAGATGTAACTAAACTTTCTCAGGCTGAGATTAGGCAACTGGGAATAGAAGCCTTAACAAAGGCTCTTGGCCCAGCAGGAATGGCAAGATTTATGCAGCAATTTGAAATAGGTAGTGGAGATTACACACGAGACAGGGATCAAATCTTAGGAAATCCCACTATTGATGAAATCTTTGCTCGCATTGAGGAGCGGCGAAAACAGCAGGAGAAGGGAGAAAAGTAGAAAAGTTTTATGTAATAGCGATCGCCTAAACTTGATAATTTAGATAATCGCTACAAATGCCGATCTTGCTTTATTACCTGTTCCAAACCTTAATGAAGGCAATTACTGAATGTCCGCAAGCATTCATCATTACCCCATTTACCGTACCACCGGCCGCAGACCCTACAAAAGGTACTATTTTTGCTACGTTGACTAAAGTCTTTTCACCAGTTTTGGCGATTAACTTAATTCCCAAAGTTTTATTTATCTGAGCAAATGTTTTACCAGGGATAGACATCAAAGCTTTCTGAATAGCCTGTGACGCTGCTTTTGTTCCCAAATTATTAGCTAGTTCAGATACACTAACTCCAGCAGCAGCAGCTAAAACTAAGGGCTGTGTAGATTGGCTGTAGGTGTCAATTTCATGTATAGCGAAAAGAGTAGATGCCAGCTTTACTTGAGAATAAAGTGTACCAGCAACTTCAAACGGTATCCCAGCTATACCTACAGCCCCACCAGCAATTCCGTTGCCTACAGACCACAATGTTGACTCATATATGGCATGATTTGCCATCTTATCTTTATCACCGTGCCAGCTTGAATCGTTGAGAAACGTTTGCCCCCACTCTCTGCCATCTTTGATGGCTTTATCAATAATTGACCCGATACCAGGCACCGAACCAAAATCCATAATTTTTACACCCGATTAACTGAGGAGGCCTAGAGATTTCTAGCTTTAGTATTCCCCGTAGCAAAACTTAATAATTAGTATTATTTAAAACTTTAGTGAAGATAAGGTAAATGATGTCCATGACTGAAAGCAGCTTTAGATAAAGCCAGTTTCAATTTCCGAAACCAGCCTGACAAAAGTTGTAAAAAAAGGTTAGCTTAACTGTTAATCACAAGCCGCACCCCAGCCGCGATGGTAAAAGAATTAGCAATTTGCACCCGTGGACTAACTAAGCAATTTGATCGGCACGTTGCTGTCAATGATGTTGATTTAGAAATACAGGCGGGGGAAGTATATGGACTGATTGGGCCCAATGGCGCGGGTAAAACAACTCTCATCCGAATGTTGGCAACTGCTGAGGAACCAACTACGGGTGAGATTTATATTAATGGCGATCGCTTACTCCGTGACAAGAGTAATCCCAAACTTAAGCGTCGTCTTGGCTACTTACCCGATGACTACCCACTGTATGAGGATCTGACAGTCTGGGATTACCTAGATTATTTTGCGCGTCTCTATCGTTTGCGAGAACCACGCCGCACTCAACGTTTACATGAAGTTTTAGAACTAATCCAACTTGGTAATAAACGCAATAGTCGCATTTCTACCCTGTCAAGGGGAATGAAACAGCGCTTAAGTTTAGCGCGAACCATTATCCACGAACCGATTTTACTACTACTGGATGAGCCTGTTTCTGGGCTTGATCCCATTGCTAGGATGCACTTTCGTGAAATCATCAAGGCTTTACAAGAAGCTGGGATGACTGTAATCATTTCTTCCCACGTTCTCAGTGATTTAGCAGAACTGTGTACTTCTGTGGGAATTATGGAACTTGGCTTTTTGGTAGAAAGTACCTCTTTACAGCAACTTTATCAACGTCTTGCCCATCAGCAAATTATGATATCAACTCTGGGGAACCTAGAAACACTGTTAAGGGAATTGAAACATCATCATTTAGTAGAAGAGTGGGAGGTGATATCAGGAAAAAACAGCGTCCGGGTGAATTTTTCGGGCAAAGATGAAGATAGCGCTGAGTTGTTGCGATCGCTCATTAAAGCAGGCATTCCTCTGACTGATTTTCACTGCACACAAGAAGACTTAGAAACTATTTTCTTAAAATTAGGTCACAAACAAGCATCTTAATTCGTCAATAAATATCACTCCCCATTTTTGGAGAACTTTTTCCTATGATGGTCAATTTAATAGACAAAATCGGCGATTGGAATCCGCAACTATTCCGAGAACTCAAAGGACGCCTGAAATTTTTTAATGTAGCGATCGCAGTTGCTACATCTCTACTTCTACAAATGGTAGTCTTTCTATATCAGTTACGCGAGTTTCCTAATGATGAATACTCGCTAACTGCTACATACTGTCGTTTGCGCCAATTATATGAACTGCGGCAAAACCAGGTTTACCAGCAATCAAATCAATCTCAAATTAATGATTTTAATCATTTCCTATCAAACAATTTTTGTCCGGCAAATGAAATTGATTGGCAGTTGTGGTGGCGAGATCACTGGGAATATATATTCCTCTCTTTGAGTGTAATTTTTGTATTTACCCTCTTAGTTGCAGGAACTTATTTGCTCATCAATGATTTAGCTAAAGAAGAAACTCGCGGCACGCTGAATTTTATCCGTCTCAGTCCTCAATCAGAAACAAGTATATTGACTGGCAAGTTGCTAGGGGTTCCGAGTTTAATTTATCTCGTTGTCTTAGCAGCAATTCCTTTACACTTGTGGGCTGGAAATTCTGCCGGAATTACCTTTAGTTATATTTTGACTTACTACGCAATACTTGCTGCCAGCTGTATTTTATTCTATAGTGCTGCACTACTGTTT
>NZ_JADEXF010000293.1 GCF_015207245.1 Nostoc cf. edaphicum LEGE 07299 | reverse complement strand
CAGCAACTATGTGTGGTGCTGTTAATAGTATGCACGATTCTTTAATGCCTCCAGGTGGATTTGCGACTCTCTTTAATATGTTTTTGCAAATTATTTGGGGAGGTCAGGGAACTGGCACAGCTTACCTATTTATCTATCTAATTTTGGCAGTGTTCCTGACTGGGTTAATGGTGGGACGGACACCAGAATTTTTAGGACGCAAAATCGAGAAATCAGAAATTGTTCTAGCCAGTGTTGTTTTATTAGTTCACCCCTTTGCTATTCTCATTCCTTGGGCTATTACCTTCGGTTTTCCCGATACCCTTTCAGGCATTAGTAATCCAGGTTTTCATGGTGTTTCCCAGGTAGTTTACGAATACGCTTCCGCCGCCGCCAACAACGGTTCTGGCTTTGAAGGATTAAGTGATAACACTCTGTGGTGGAACCTCAGCACCAGTGTCAGTATTTTGGCAGGGCGTTATATCGCAATTATTGCACTGCTACTTTTGGCGGATAGTATGTCCCGCAAGCAACCTGTTCCTATGACCGCTGGCACTCTCAGAACTGACACTAGACTCTTCACAGGAGTTACAAGCGGCGTAATTTTAATTCTTGGCGCTCTCACCTTCCTTCCCGCACTTGTTTTAGGCCCTATAGCAGAGGCATTTCTGATTGCCAGAGGTGGATAAATATTCTCTTCTTTGCGCCACTTTACAAGTACATAGTGTGCGTAAGTCTTATTTTTTACAGGACTGACGCACAGGTAACGGAAAATCGAACCACAGAGGACGCAGAGGACACGGAGAAATAAGAGTTTCAGAGAGTTCTTGCGTAAGTCCTATTTTTTAAATTAATTAATTACCAATGACACCATCTACAAAACTGCGACAAGAACGCAAACATACACCCAAAGCCAAATCAGCCGGACTTTACAGGCGTGCATTTCAGCAAGCATTTGTCAAGCTGCATCCGCGTAATATGCTGAAAAATCCAGTGATGTTTGTAGTTTGGTTGGGTACGATTATCACAGCGCTGGTTACACTTGCACCAAATTTATTTGGCCCAACGCCTGGTGACAATCCCAGATTATTCAATGGTTTAATTACCCTGATTCTGTTCTTAACCATTGTCTTTGCCAACTTTGCTGAAGCTGTGGCTGAAGGACGAGGTAAAGCTCAAGCAGATGCCTTGCGATCGGCAAAATCCGATGCTAAAGCCAAAAAACTCCTTGCTGATGGTTCCATCGAAGAGGTTAGTTCTACAGCCTTACGTCGTGGCGACCAAATCAAGGTAATTGCTGGAGATATTATCCCTGCTGATGGGGAGGTGATTAAAGGTATTGCCTCTGTTGATGAATCTGCTATCACGGGAGAATCAGCGCCAGTACTGAAAGAACCAGGGTCAGATATTGCTAGTTCCGTGACTGGAGGAACGCGTATCAACTCTGATGAACTGATAATTCGGGTCACTGCTGACCCTGGACAAGGTTTTCTTGACCGCATGATTAGTTTAGTAGAAGGAGCTTCTCGCAGCAAAACACCTAATGAAATTGCCTTGACGGTTTTGTTGGCAGTTCTCACTCAGGTGTTTTTAGTTGTGATTGCCACTTTACCTACGGTGTCAGTGTACGTCAACTCACCTATTAGTATTGCCGTACTCATAGCCTTACTTGTGGCACTGATTCCTACTACTATTGGCGGATTATTAAGTGCTATTGGGATTGCTGGGATGGATAGAGTTGCCCAGTTTAATGTAATTGCTACTTCTGGACGAGCGGTTGAAGCCTGTGGGGATATCAACACCTTGATATTGGACAAAACAGGTACGATTACTTTGGGAAACCGTTTGGCAGAGGAATTTATTCCCGTTAACGGTCATTCTATGGAGAAGGTAGCAAAAGTTGCTCTAGAATCAAGCATATTTGATGAAACTCCAGAAGGAAAATCCATTGTCAAACTGGCAGAAAAATTAGGGGCAACATTAGATTTTGACCCCAAACAAGCAGAAGGCATCGAATTTTCTGCCAAAACGCGGATGAGTGGCACTGATTTACCCAACGAGGTGCAAATTCGTAAAGGTGCAGTGGACGCGATTAAAGGATTTGTGCGATCGCGTAATGGAAAATTAACCCCTGAGCTTGATACTACCTTTGAACGAATTTCTCGATTAGGTGGTACTCCCTTAGCACTTTGTAAAAATGATGAAATCTATGGTGTAATTTATCTCAAAGACATCATTAAACCGGGTATTCGAGAACGTTTTGACCAAATGCGACGGATGGGAATTAAAACCATTATGCTGACCGGAGATAACCGTATTACTGCATCTGTGATTGCCGAGGAAGCAGGAGTTGATGACTTTATCGCCGAGGCTACACCTGAAGACAAAATTGAGGTGATTCGGACAGAACAAGCCCAAGGAAAACTCGTAGCCATGACTGGAGATGGTACTAATGATGCCCCGGCTTTAGCTCAAGCAAATGTAGGTGTAGCAATGAATACAGGCACTCAAGCGGCAAAGGAAGCTGCTAATATGGTAGACCTTGATTCCGATCCTACTAAGTTAATTGATATCGTCACTATTGGTAAACAATTGCTGATTACTCGTGGCGCACTCACCACTTTTTCTGTTGCTAATGATATTGCCAAGTATTTTGCCATTCTTCCGGCAATATTTGCGGGCATTGGTGTTGGCACTCTCAATATTATGGGTTTGGCAAGTACCCAATCTGCGGTTTTATCAGCTTTGATTTACAACGCCTTAGTGATTCCAGCACTCATCCCATTAGCACTGACTGGTGTTAAATTTCGACCATTGACCGCAGATAAACTTTTGCAACGCAATATTTTTATCTATGGGCTTGGTGGGGTTTTGATTCCCTTCTTTGCAATCAAAATAATTGATTTTTTGATTGTGTCCATAGGTCTAGCTTAGTCCAAAACTCTGCGTTACTTTGCGCTTACCTCTGCGTCCCTTTGCGTTTCAATTCCTTATTTTAATTATGAAGAATGTATTTGACTTTATTGGCGAAAAACCAAATCGTATTCCTTTATCTCTATTTTTACTGCTTTGCTTGAATGTACTTCTAGCACCAGCAGTACAAGCCGCAACACCGTTTGCAATATCACGTTCTGCATCTTATGCTATTGCCCTTTTAGGACTCCTGACTCTGAGCGTGAGCATTTATTTATTTGTAGTCATTTTTCAACCGGAGAAATTCTAATGAGCCAACTCAATAAAGCTGTTCGTTCTACCTTAGCTTTATGGTTACTAACAGCCTTCCTCTATCCTTTATTTATGCTACTTTGTGGACAGATAGCATTGCCTTTTCAGGCTAACGGCAGCTTAATGACTAACAGTCAGGGTACAGTTGTAGGCTCTGCCTTAATTGGTCAACCTTTTAATAGCGATCGCTATTTCTGGAGTCGCCCCAGTACTGTAGAATACAGCACAGACCCAGAAGTTGCGACAACCGGGATATCAGGAGCTAGCAACCTCGCACCCAGCAATCCTGAACTCCTCAAACGCATTCAAGGAGAAGCCACACGCTTCAAACAAGCCAACATACAACCAACTGCTGATTTAGTTTATACTTCCGGCTCCGGTTTAGATCCCCACATCAGTATTGCAGCAGCCCAAGTACAGGTGCGGCGTATCGCCAGCGCCCGTAATCTGAATCCAGCCCAAATTCAAACTCTAGTATCTCAAAACATCGATGGCAGATTCCTGGGAATTTTTGGTGAACCTGGAATCAATGTTTTGCAGCTAAATATGGCTTTGGATGCTTTACAGCCCGCAAGTTAACTTCTTGAAGGAGCCAATAAAAGAAGCGATTAATTGCTCTGATTACAGTTCTAATAAATGATTAACTCAAAAAAAGTAACACTATCATTCTCTCCCAGCTTTCTAAATTAACTATTGCCAATTTATCTAATATCTTGTTCATGATTCATTCTCATACCTCATCTCCCGATAGTTCTTATATTCGTCCTAACCGACGCGGGAAACATAAGATTTTTATTGGTATGGCTCCTGGTGTCGGCAAAACTTACAAAATGCTGGAAGAAGCACATCAACTCAAACAAGATGGAATTGATGTAGTTATAGGTATCTTAGAAACTCATGGACGCAAAGATACGGCAATGAAAGCTGTTGGAATCGAGGTAGTTTCCCAAAAAGCTTGCATTCATCAGAACGTCACTCTACAGGAAATGGACACAGACGCAATTCTGCAACGCTCCCCCCAACTGGTTCTAGTGGATGAACTTGCTCATACTAACGTTCCTGGTTCTCAACGAGAAAAGCGCTATCAAAACGTGGAAGCAATTTTGGCAGCTAGAATTGATGTTTATTCCACTGTCAATATTCAGCATTTGGAAAGTTTAAATGACCTAGTGGCAAGAATTACAGGTGTGGTGGTGCGAGAGCGTATTCCTGATTATGTACTTGATGAAGCTGATGCTGTTGTTGTCATTGATGTTACTCCAGAAACTCTAGAAGAGCGGTTACAAGAAGGAAAAATTTATGCTCCTGAAAAAATCGAGCAATCTCTGAAAAACTTCTTTCAGCGTCGTAATCTCATTGCTTTAAGGGAACTAGCACTAAGAGAAGTAGCAGATACCGTTGAGGAAGAAGCAAACACTTCCAGCTTAGTAGGACAAAATTGCAATGTTCACGAACGAGTTTTAGTATGTGTATCTACTTACCCTGATTCAGTGCAATTGCTACGTCGAGGCGCACGCATCGCCAATTATATGAATGCGCGACTGTATACTGTGTTCGTAGCAGATCCCGAACGTTTCCTCACCAAAGAAGAAAGTTTACATATCGATACATGCGAGAAATTATGTCTAGAGTTTGGTGGCGAATTTTTACACTTCAAGAGCCAAAGTATCGCCAAAAAAATTGCTCAAGTTGCAGTAGATTATCACATTACTCAAATTATCATTGGTGAGAGCCAGCAGTCTTCATGGAGACGATGGCTCAAAGGTTCTTTCACACAAAGATTGATGGAGCTAATTAGGCATCAAAAAATAGATTTACATATTATCGCTACCGATAAATGATTGGTTGAGTCGATCTGTATTTAGCGATCGCCGCACTTCCTGTACTGTAGTCTTAAGGATCGTCTCTAAATCCAAAGATTCCTGAATTTTGACAACCAAATCAAATAAAATCCGGCGCTGTTCAGCCGATTGTTGCAGTTCATCGGCGCGAGTTTGAATTTGAGTCACCATTTGCAGTAAACCAAAAAGTTTTTCTCCAAAGAGCGATCGCTAATCATAGTTACGTATATTAAAGTGCTACACTTTACTAAGTAGATGACTAATGCTTATAGTGGGTATTTACTCATTACTTATTACTCATTACTTATTACTTAAAGAACGCGAAAAATAACTTTTACTACTGCAAATTTACTCAGCAAGGATTGTGAATGAATTTTTAACCCCTGAAAAGGTACAAAATCAACACCCTAGAGCAATACAGTTCAGTTAAGCATTTTTTCTCTTCTCTCTGTTTCCTCTGCGCCTCTGCGGTTCGTTAAAAAAGTTGACTTTGACAAAGAGTTTTAGCCTTAACTGAACCGTATTGCACCCTAGAGCCTACCTGCTACTCAAGATGTAATAAAC
>NZ_JADEXF010000292.1 GCF_015207245.1 Nostoc cf. edaphicum LEGE 07299 | reverse complement strand
GGGTTGGTAGCGGGCTGCCTGAACCCTTCTGTACAACAGTGCTGAGTGCTGAGTAACGAGTGCTGAGTAAAAAGTATCTCGGCTGACAGTGGAAAAATTCATAAGTCTACTTCTTAACTCAGCACTCAGCACTCAGCACTCCTGAATGCATTGATCTGGTACTTTTGCCAAAATTAATATTTGCTATTCTTAATTCTTAATTAAAGTTAATTCTTGCTATCCTACTTATAAACTAAATAAATACCAATATTATCTGCCTGTTGATGATGGGGTAATTTACCAAAAGCAAATCGTGCAGTTATCCTTGGGTTATGCTGTGGTGACAGGGTTGGAGTTAGTTGCTTTGGCGATGGAGAGTCACAGGGCAATAGAAGCTATGATTAGGCTGTAGGGTTGACTTAGGAGCGTATTTTTTGGATAAGTAAGTATTAGCACCTGCCAATATCCGCCAGCTAAAATCATCATCTAAAGTCTGGGTATGTCAAGTTTAAGAAAGATGAGCGGTCTAGATTGTCCCTATTAATGCTATTAAAGAAATTGCCAATCGCTGATCGGTGCGAAAACTATGGAAAATGATGCGGCAACGCTCTACTGTCCAAACGAAAATTGTCAGGCTGCCAACCCCCTGACGCACAAGTTTTGCCAGCGATGTTCCACGCCTCTACCCAAAAATTATCTCTGGGCTGTGGTAGATAGCCCAAGTGTGGGTAGTCCTAAAGAAATATTAGCCGATCGCTATTTAATCCTTGATAAATTTCTTCTTTTAGATACGAAGCCTGGTTTCTTATCGCTAACGCCTGAGTTAGATAATTTGCAGCCTCTAAAAGCGTACCTGAGACTGATTCCCTACCGTCTACACGTACCACAGGTATATGGAGTGCTTTTTGTTGCTGACGGGTCTTCTCACCGAGAAATATTACTTTTAGAAAAACCGCCACTATTAGTAGATGACAATATCCAACAAGTACGCTTAGGCAGCGAGTTAACCACTGCTTGGCATGATGCAACATCAATGCGCCAACTGAATTGGTTATGGCAAATAGCTCATCTGTGGCAACCTCTTGTAAGTGAAGGTGTCGCCTCTAGCTTACTTGACTCTTATGTATTACGGGTAGAAGGATCGTTAGTCCGGTTGTTGGAGTTGCGTTTTGACAGCGCTACATCACCAGAATTGCCGCAATTAGGTGAATTTTGGCAGCAGTTGGTCAGCACTGCCAAACCAGCGATCGCAGAATTTGTCGATCGCGTTAGCTTGGCTTTAATTCAGGGGGAGATTAATTCCACCGATCAATTAATCGGAGTTTTAGATCGGGGACTGGCTGGGTTGGGGCGATCGCAAACACCCACGATCCAAATTATCACCAAAACCGACACCGGGCCAAGTCGTCAACGTAACGAAGATGCCTGTAGCCCTCCCAGTGGAACTCTGGTGAGCAAACCACCCCAGCCAACAGCCTTAGCAATTGTCTGTGATGGCATCGGTGGGCACGAGGGTGGCAATGTCGCCTCAAATTTAGCCATTGAAACCATCCAGCAGCAGGTACAGCAACTAACAAAGGTTCCCTACGACCACATAGACCCTGCAATGCTGCTGAATGACCTAGATAAGGCAGTGGCAATGGCCAATGACAAAATCAGTCAACGCAATGACAGTGAAAATCGCCAAGGGCGTCAACGCATGGGCACAACTTTAGTCATGGCATTGCCTGTTGCTCATGAAATGTACATTACCCACGTCGGCGATAGTCGTGCTTACTGGATTACACGCCACGGCTGTTATCAAGTTACTCTCGATGATGATGTCGCCTCTCGCGAAGTGCGGCTAGGTTATGCCATTTACCGCGAGGCAGTACAACAGAGTGCCGCTGGATCTCTGGTTCAAGCTTTGGGGATGGGGTCTAGCACTTCATTGCATCCCACATCGGGACGGTTTATGCTCGATGAAGATGCTGTTTTTCTGCTCACATCCGATGGTTTGAGTGACTTCGATCGGGTAGAGGAGTACTGGGAAACAGAAATCTTGCCGATTTTAGCTGGGGAAGCAAATATAGCAACTGTTGCCGATAGATTAGTCGAAATTGCTAATACTAAAAATGGACACGATAATGTCACCGTCGCTTTAGTTCACTATCAAGTTCAATATTGGGAACCAGAAATCACCATCCAAGCAGTGATTCCCCAGAGCTATTCTGCCAAAACTGTTGATTTAGCATCCAGAGGAACAGATGCGACAGTTTTAGGCAGCCCAAATCACAAGACTCAGGTGATTCCAGACACTGAGCCTGCTAAAACTCGTCAATTCCCCCTACAGTGGATAGTTCCATTAATATTTGTACTAGCAGCAGGTTTTTTAGGATTGTTCGTCAAGCAACTGCGAGGAACCTCTCCAATTTTTTCCAATCCCTTACAAACTCAAAACCCTGGCATCGAAGCGACACCTACACCGCCGCGATCGCTGGCTAATGTTTCTCCTGGTTGGGTAATTAAAACCAACAATGACATCTTCTTGGGAAACAACCAATCACTTCCCCGTGGGACTTTTTTAGAAGTTATTGAGAAAAAATCCAATCCAAATCCTACTTCTGGGAGTTTTTTAGTGTCTATGCGAGTCTGTACTAATAAAAGTACACAAACTCCAGCTAATACTAATAACCCAGCCGTAACTACTTTAGTTACACCAAATTCAAAACCTTTGCCAGCAACAGTATTGCTAAACTCCTCCCAACTCAACCGTTTTGGCGTTGTTTTACAATCAGACGCACCAAATCCATGTAGAACTGTCACGCAACCGCCAGTTACCAAACCATCTGACACCAGTCCAACTTAATCAAATACTCGATAAACTGGTAAAAACCTGAAATAATAACAGGTAACAATCAGAGTAAAAACTTACAAGGTCAAAAAAGTATAAAATTTTCACCTTGGAGAATTGTTATTTGAAATTATTTTTTTTAGCTTTTAATTTAATGAATCCATGCCATCCCTGAATTTGGCGATCGCCCGTCTCTTAAACACTGGCACTGACAACTTCGCCATTTGGGTGGTCAAGGCTCCGTATCCCAGTGGCTACGTTTTACGTGACTGTGTATGGCCTATTGAACTCACCCAACTCTGGCACGAATGGCAGCAGATGTTTGCTGGTCATGGTCGCCTAGATATTTCCCCTAACTCAACATCTCAAAAGAGCAACCCATTCCCCATAGATTGGATTTCACCCCCTTCAGGTCAACCTACTGGCCCCTACAGCAGTCGTCTGATGCAATACTTGGGAATGAATTTATGGCGCTGGGTATTCGACGGGCAAATTCTTGGTAGTCTAGAACGTAGTCGCGGTATTGCTATGGGTCAGCATACACGTTTGCGCTTTCGGCTAGAAATCCGCGACCCGGATCTGATCGCTTTCCCTTGGGAAATTATGCAGCGTGAGCCTGGTCAATCGGCTATGTCTCTCTCGCAAGATTTACTATTTAGTCGTACCAGCACCGAAGTTGAGCCTTTACCGCATTTGCGAACTGACCAAGCTTTAAGTATCTTGCTGGTTTTAGGTCATGATGACAAGCTGCAACTAGAACAAGAAGGTGCTATCTTACAGCAAGCTCTTGCAGATACGCCTGGTAACTCCCAAAGATATGCACCTTGTGTAGTAAATCAACTCATTCAACCAACTCCACAACAGTTGATTGATGAATTAGAAACCAAAGAATACAATGTTTTCTTTTACGCTGGACATGGTTTGCCAGACCCAGACGGAGGGTTACTGTTTTTGCGACCAGATATGCCCCTCAATGGGATAGAATTGGCGCAAGTACTGACCCGTACAGGTGTGAAATTAGCAGTCTTTAACGCCTGTTGGGGCGCACAACCAGCTGCGATCAATCATCAAGCTATCCCTGCCAGTAGTTTAGCAGAAGTATTGATTCGTCATGGTGTGCCTGCGGTTTTGGGGATGCGTGATGAAATCGCTGACCATGAAAGCCATAGTTTTATTCAAGCTTTTACCGAAGCTTTGCGATCGCACAAGCCAATTGACGAAGCCGTAGCACAGGCTAGGCAAGAGTTGTTAACACTGTATAAATTTAATCAACCTGCTTGGACTTTGCCTGTTCTCTACCTGCATCCAGATTTTAATGGCGAACTGATTAAGAATCTGGATGAAGGTATTACCGAACTTCCAGATACAGCCATTCCTGATGTCGGTTCCTCGCTTCCGATTGCAAGTTTACGATCGCTCACTCCAAAAGGTAAAACCTGGTTACTGCGTTATGGAGTTACCCGCATCGGCCGCACGAAAGATAATGATATTGTCATTCCCGAACCATCTGTATCCAAACGCCACGCCGAAATCTTCTGCCGCAACACTCTTACAGATGCTACACTGATGCGAACTTATTACTTGCAAGATTTTTCCACCTATGGGACAACCTGGTTTTTAGGCCCTAATGGCTGGCAACAAATCCTCCGAGAGGAAGTACCTTTGAAATCGGGGATGCAGTTAAAGTTTGGAAGTGCTAGAGGTGAAACCTGGGAGTTTGTGATTGAAGACTCCTAGCGGAGCTATTGCATAAATGAATTTGAATCTTTAGCAGTAGCTTTTAAAATCTGTTTTTTTTGCAGAAAAAATCAACATTTTTTGCGGAAATCTCCTCTTAGAACTTGTAGCTGTCAATACCACCAAATAATCATGAGGGAAGAAAATATGGCTCACAAAATTAATGGCTCAGACACTTTCTCATCTTTGCCATCTCAAGTAGATTTAGAGTTATTAGAAGCGTTACTAGAATCAGAGGATGCTAACTATCCCTGGAATCCAAGTGATGAAGAATCAGAAGCTTATTTTCAGGAACTAGAACAACAGTTCGGAATGGAAGATTTGCTTGATGAAGAATTAATGAGGCAATCACAAGATTTTTACGGACATCTAGATACACTTTGGTCTAGTATTACTCCGACACCTGACCACAATGATAACCCACAACAGGCAGTAGTGCTTAACCTTCAAGAAACATTACGTACAAATTTTTCTGCCTGCGTGCCCCAAATATTGCTCAACACCATCGCCACCAAAGCGGCTGAGATATTTGCTGCTCGCCAATTAATCAGCGAGCAACTAGTTGAGTGCGTTCAGACAGTACTACCAGCTTGGGGAACAGAGGATCTGATCGTTTTGGCTCGTCCTTTTGCTTACGCTATGAGAAGCAGCGAATCGCAAAATGCGGCATCTGCACTCAGTAATCTTCAAAATAGCGAGTGGACAGCTTTATCAGAAGTAGAGAAAGCCAAGGTTAGTTTAGCGATCGCTTCTTATGCCTTTACTGAACTTAACAAGTCTCAGCCAGAACTATGAATGGGGAATAGGGAGTAGGAAAAATTTTCATTATGCGTTGTGTTCGTGTAACCCGCGCTTTGCGTTCACTCGATTCAGAGGTGTATTTTGCAAAGATGTTGGTTTCCCTTACGCAAGGATATAGAGTCGAAAATCAAGACTTTTTGCAAGAAGTTTAATGATTTTTATTTTTATAGGTATACTTACTCCACAATAAATTAACAGTACGCTGATTTTCAAATTAGGACATCTATCGCAAGAGGTAAATACTCAAGTATTGGTTGTTC
>NZ_JADEXF010000291.1 GCF_015207245.1 Nostoc cf. edaphicum LEGE 07299 | reverse complement strand
GATAATAACTTGCCCTAGTAGAGGAATTTCTGGCTCAGTTTCAAACCATTGAAAATCTAGCTCACCACCATTTTCAACAACAAAATAGCTGGAGGCATCCCATTCTCGTTGGGCACGATCTATTACTACTACGACTGGCCCTGTTTGGCTTTGGGTTTGGATGGGGAAGCGATCGCTATTCGCTAAAATCACCACTGGATCTTCTGCCGCCAATAGCACTTGCCAACCTGGTAAGGGTACCCAAGCTTGCTCTCCAGAAAACTTGACCAACCGAAATGGTTCAATTTCTGTCAGTATGGGCACAGCTTGCAAGTCTTGCCGTGATAATGGCAACTCTCCTACTACAGGCAAGATTCGGGGTAACTGTTCTTCAAATTCTAGGCGGTAAAACGGTAAAATTGGCGCTGGACGCTGGGGAACGGTAGTAAAATCAGTCAGTAGTTGTTCGATTTTTTGCCTTGCACCTGGCGTGTGAGCAAAACGCAAACCTTTGGCGATTAGGCGCGATCGCTGCTGTAAATCTGCATTTTGGCGTGCCAGTTTCCAAACTTGGTGAGCAACAGCATCCCCAGGATGGGCAGAAAACCCTTCTGGCAAAGTGCGGAAATAGGAGAACTCTTTAATTGCTTTGGCTATCTCCCGTGCCTCATCAGCATCAACATTGTGGACGAAGATTAGTTCGGCAGCAGCGGCGCGTTCTTCTTGAGTAAGTAAACGTAGCTCGTATAAAACATCGCTGCCGCGTGTGGTGTAGTGCGATCGCGTTTCTGCCGATACTCCAAACTTTTCCAAAGAATTGTAAACTTGAGAACCAACAACCACCTGGTTTTGTTGAATTGGCTCAAATCCAGTTGCCTCAAAAATTTCTTGGGGGTTGAAACCGGTTTTTAGCAACGAGGCGATCGCGGTTCCCCATTCCACCCAGTTGCCTTGTTTTTGCCTCAGCCTTCGCAGTAACTCTTGTGCTACATCATTGTTAGCATTGTCTTCGGGATTCTGAGTGTTGGGTGGTAGATCAGTCATAATCGGAGTGCGAGCTTCAACTTGAGAGGTTAATTAACACCTCATGAGCAAGTATTATTCTAATCTATACCCAGACCTACACCTCATCCACGATCAAAACTGCCATAGTTTCGTTAATTGAGTTGGTTTTTATCGCGCAACATTTTTTGATTCAGATATTTGGGCAAGCAAATTTCCTGTGTAGCGCTCACTATTAGCGTTCTAATATATGCAAAATAACTCCGTATAAACCCTTGGTGATTTTCGGCTATTCTCAACTAAACTTGGTATGGAATATAACAAGAGAGTGAATATTTAAAGGAAATATCTATGGATAAACCCAATCTCGAAATTGATAAAGTCCAATCTCAAGTTATGACTCTCGAACGACCAAAAAAGCTGAAAATACTGGTAGTTGACGATGAGCCAGATAATCTCGATTTACTTTATCGCACATTTCGACGTGACTTTAATGTTCTGAAAGCTGATAGTGGGGTGAACGCTCTACAAGTTTTGGCAGCAGAAGGGGAGGTAGCGGTGATTATCTCCGATCAACGGATGCCAGAAATGAAAGGGACTGAGTTTCTCAGCAAGACTGTACCTCAGTTTCCCGATACAGTAAGAATAATTCTCACTGGATTTACTGATATTGAAGACTTGGTAGAAGCAATTAATGCCGGACAAGTTTACAAATATATCACCAAGCCTTGGGACCCAGGGGAACTGAAGGCAGTAGTGCAAAGAGCAGCCGAAACCTACGACTTGCTCAAGCAACGTACAGAAGAATTACGCCGTGCTCATGCTCAAATGGCGTTGTTGAGTGTTTTGGTACAGGTAACTCAAGCAGCTTCTAACTTAGAAGAAACTCTTGCTCCCATTGCTAGGGCTGTGAGTGAAACTTTTGGGGCAGAGGGTTGTATTTTACAACTTACAGATGGAAATACTCTGGTTCCAACTCAAGGAACTTACAGCGATACAGGTACAATAGAAAATTGGCTATCTCTTGACCCACTAACCAAGGAAGCGATCGCCACGGGACAAATGCAAGTTTCCTTAAATGTACTTAAAGACACTAAATTAGTTGATGCGATTCACTACCAAAAGACGGGTGTGCAAGCACATTTAGTGATCCCAATTAGCTACCGCAATCAACTTTTGGGTGTATTGTCGCTCCAGTGGAAACAACCTTGCACTTTGCGAGAAGATGAATTGGTGCTAATTAATTTATCAGCACAACTGGTGGCGATCGCTCTTACTAGTAGTCGCCATCAAACCACTGTATAGTTGTCATTTGTCCTTTGTCATTTGTCCTTTATTATTGGCAAATGACAAATGACTAATGACCAATGACTAATGACTTCTTGACCAATGACTAACGAAATTCAGTCCATTTTTAACCGTATTGCTCCAGTTTATGACCAGTTGAACGATTGGTTGAGTCTGGGACAGCATCGAATCTGGAAGGAAATGGCAGTAAAATGGAGTGCAGCTAAACCAGGAGATACTGCATTAGATTTGTGTTGCGGTAGTGGTGATTTAGCTTTACGTTTGGCCCGGCGTATCGGAGCAACAGGACAGGTGTATGGAGTGGATTTTTCCCAAAACCTGCTGGAAAAGGCTAAAGAACGCTCACATTGGCAGTACCCCCAACCTGCTATCAGCTGGGTAGAAGCTGATGTCCTCAATTTACCCTTTGACGACAACCAATTTGATGCCGCAACAATGGGCTATGGTTTAAGAAATGTTAAAGATATTTTTCGCAGTCTTCAAGAGTTATACCGGGTTTTGAAGCCGGGAGCTAAAGCCGCAATTTTAGACTTTCATCGACCGAGTAATCCTCAGCTACGTGCCTTTCAGCAGTTGTATCTGGACAGTTTTGTAGTGCCAGTTGCCAGTTATTTAGGCTTAAAAGAAGAATATGCTTACATCAGTCCCAGCTTAGATCGCTTTCCCATCGGCAAAGAGCAAATAGAGTTAGCTCATCAAGTCGGTTTTGCAGTTGCCACACACTACCCCATTGCGAACGGTATGATGGGAGTGCTAGTGCTTTGTAAGTTAGGAGTTATTAGTTAAAAGTTATGAATTATGAGTAGTGATAAATTCTCATTTAAAATTTATCATTCCTAACTCCTAACTCTTGTACAGAAGCGATTAATCGCGTCTCTACTGTTAACTCCTAACCTAAGCTCTAACCTCCTAACTTTTTTAATTCTTCCCTTGGACTGGTCTCATCTTTGGCTTTATGTGTCTCCCCCGGTACTGGGTGGAATTATTGGCTATTTCACAAATGATATAGCCATCAAAATGTTGTTCCGTCCTTACCGAGCAATTTATATCGCTGGACGAAGAGTACCCTTCACCCCTGGATTGATCCCCCGCAATCAAGAACGTCTGGCTAAGAACATTTCTAATACAATCATGGGGTCACTATTGACACCACAAGAATTGCAAAATCTGGCACGGCGTTTGTTGCAAACAGAACGCGTGCAATCAGCAATTCTCTGGTTGTTACGGTTGGCAATTGAACAAATTAAGACAGATAAAAACGAGAAAAGTGCTAAAATTGTAGCGGGAATTTTGCGGGATTTACTAGGGGAGTCCTTGCCACGATTGCTCAAAGTTTTAGCGCGGCGTGAAGATTTTTTAGAAGCGCAGATAAATCAAATTTTTGACCAGATATTGCTGGAATTTCAACTTAGTGAAGAACAATCTACGCGGCTTGCGGATTGGTTATTACAAGTAGTTTTACCGCCGGATCTTTTACGCCAAACGATAGTTGATTTTTTGACCGATCGCACCATTCAAATTATCGATGAAGGCTTCCGCGAAAAAACCAGTGGAACTTATTGGGTAGTAGCAAATCTGTTTGGCTTACGTAATACTCTTACACGCCTACGAACTTTTTGTTTGGATGAAAAAGAGGCTGCTAATACTCGCTTGCAGGAATTGACTCAAGATTTGCAGATCCGCGATCGCATTCGGAAATTACTGCAAAATTTAACATTACAAAACTTGCCAATGGGTACGGTTCGCCAACTCCGAAAGACTACCCGCGAAAGTGTCCGCCATTACCTGCAAAATAGTGGCAGCGATTTTTTACAAGGATTAACTGATTCTGTTGATTGGGAAAATATTGCTGTAGTGCTGCTGAATCGTCTTAGTACTTCACCGGTTGTCAGTACTTCTTTAGAAGTCATGAGTCAAGAGTTGGCTCTAATTTTAGAGAAATATTTGGAAAAAGATTTAGAAGCAATTGTGGCACAGGCGATTCCAATTTTATCGATAGATGAAGTGATCGTTGACCGTGTAAAATCAACTTCACCTGCTGATTTGGAAGCTGCCATTGAAGGAATTGTGAAAAATGAATTGCAGGCAATCGTGACTTTAGGTGGTGTTTTAGGTTTTGTTATAGGGTTATTGCAGACGGTATTTTTAATATTAAGTCAATATTAATTTTTTCTGTGTGACTGTAAATTTTTGTCAAATTATAGTTGCAATTTGACCAGATTATGAAATGAGTGGATTGAGCGATGTCTACGACGGGCTACGCCTACGCCTTTTGAGAAGAGATGTGAGTAAAAAGCGATCGCTTAACTCAAAATCTGTGCTAAATCCAAGACAAACCCTGGCAATACATCCTCTCCTGATAAGCTAGTAGGCGATTGCAGAATCTCAACATCCTGTCCTGGGCGATAAATTTCCACCTGTTGGTTCTGCGGATCAATCAGCCAGCCTAAACGTACACCGCTGTCAATATACTCCTGCATTTTTTGTTGCACAGTCTTTAAGCTGTCTGAAGCAGAGCGTAATTCTACCGCAAAATCGGGAGCAAGCGGTAGGAATCTTGCAGGGTCTGGATTCAGGGCTTCTAATCGCTCTCGGCTCACCCAAGACGCATCTGGAGAGCGGTTTGCACCATTAGGGAGTTTGAAACCTGTGGAAGAGTCAAAAGCCAGCCCTGTACCATCGGCATCAGCCCAAAATTCTAACCGGGCTGTTAGTTTTGAATTTCGATTTCCGCTTTCCCATCCAGTTGGTGGCATGATAATCAATTCTCCTTCTGCCGTGCGCTCAAGTCGCAAATCTCGATTATTTTGACACAGTTGGAAGAACTGCTCATCTGTTAATTCAATGGCGGGGCTGAGGTTTAGAATCAGGGCAGTCATAGTTGCCTCTCAATTTTGCTAACTGTAGCGTAGCACTGAGTTGACATAGTAGGTTTACCATCTATGGAGATGATCTTCTAGCTCAGTCTAGAAACTGGAGTAAGTGTCATAAAAGAGTAGAATCAAGTTTTATCAATCACTGCAAGGTGTGCAGATAGTTCATCTTCTTCAAAAGCATCTGAATATAGTCTTTTATTAAATATTTGAATTAAATCTTGCACTGAAATTTCCTTAATACGAATACCATCAACATCATATTTCTCTAGTATTCTCTTGGGTAATTATCCATACTTGACGATTTTTACCTTGAATTTGGATCGTTTTTTTCCTGCCTCCACCATCTGTGAGTCTGACATCAATTGTCACAAATCGAACTTTATGTCACTTTAAAGACTTAGGTTGCTACCTAAAGGCTCAATATATGCTTCTAGAGTATCTTTAAC
>NZ_JADEXF010000290.1 GCF_015207245.1 Nostoc cf. edaphicum LEGE 07299 | reverse complement strand
AGCCTATTGGTACTACAGTTTCAAACGTATACTTGCCACTGCCATCTGTTTTGAAACACCCTCGGAAGTTTCCCTGGGGATGAGATGAATCCTGAATGTCATACAGTCCCTTAGAATTTAGTTGCCAAACATCAATCAGGGCATTAGCGATCGGTTGACCGTTCAAATCTAAAACACTGCCTGACAGGAAAAGCGTGTCGCCTTCTGGATCAATACCCAAGCGATCGCCCATCTGCCGTTCTGGTGCATTCGGCACATACAAGGGTCCTTCTAAATTGCTTTCTGTACCGCGATGAGCATCGTTCAGCAATTCTACCAACTCTGAAATTCCCAGTATATCCGTCAACAGATGGATCTCTCCAGTGGGAATCTCCTGAGTGTGATGACTTGCCTGGTTGAGAAAATTACGTCCCTGCTGCAATTCTAATTCAGTCAGCTTCACCTCACGCACAAAGTCATGCAAATGTCTAACCAAGCTCGTGTAAATTTCATACAGTCGCGGGTGAGATTTGCCACGATCGCCATGATTAATGACGGCTTCAGTGATAGTGTCAAGTGCGATTTTCTGCACGATCAAACTCCTTTTTAGTTACGTGATTAATGATAGTTGTTTTACGGCGACCATCTTGACTTATAGTCTGTGTCCTAACCTAATTGGCTACAGCTATAGTCTGGTGACTTGATGCTTTCAAGACTCATCCTGACGATTTCGTGCGGCATACCAATCCATTCAAGAACGATGAGATCAGCCACCGAACAGGCACCGGGCATATGATAGAGTTTCATGGATGTCCCTTATTGCGAAGAATGTGTTTTTGCTTCCTACCTGCTATTTTCATAGGTTGGGTGTAATGACTCCTAATGCTCGGTTTCTTTCAGATTCTTAGGGTGTTTTGTCAGATTCTTGTGCAATCACCTTCAAGACGCAGCGTGGAACCGAGCGTTCTGTCGAGGAACGCGCGGATCAACGTTGCTACCTCTTCTGCATGAGTCTCCAGCGCGAAATGTCCGGCGTCGAGCAGGTGAATCTTTGCATCCGGGAGATCTCGCTGATAGGCGGCAGCACCAGCGGGCAGAAACGCCGGATCATGACGACCCCAGACGGCGAGAAGCGGCGGACGGTGCTTGCGAAAGTAGGACTGGAAGGCTGGATAGAGCGCGACGTTACTGCGGTAGTCGAGGATCAGATCGAGCTGGATCTCCTCCGCGTCTGGCCGCCCCATGTAGGCGATGTCGAGTTCGTAGCCGTCGGGCGACAAAAGGTTTGGATCGGCTCCGGTACCATACTGCCAGTTCCGGATTGTGTCTGGCGCGAGCGAGAGTCGGCAAGCTTCCCGGTTCGTTGCGCTCGGTTCACGCCAATAGGTTTCCCACGGCCCCCATTCGTCACTAAAACCTTCAAGGTAGGCGTTGCCGTTCTGCGAGACAATCGCAGATATCCGTTCAGGATGGCGCATCGCCAGACGCAGACCTACTGGCGCACCGTAGTCGAAGATGTAGAGTACGTATTGATCGAGCGACAAAGCATCGACGAAGCCCTCGATTACGGCGGCAAGGCGGTCGAACCTGTAGTCGAATGCCCCGCGTGGCGGTGCCTTGGTCTGTCCAAAACCAGGGAGATCTGGTGCAACGAGCCGAAAGCGATCGGCGAGCAGAGGGATCAGGTCGCGGAACATATGGCTAGCGGTCGGAAAGCCATGTAACAGCAGTATTACCGGCGCGTCGCTTGCCCCCGCTTCGCGGTAGAACACTTCGACATCACCAACCTGTCGAAACCCATAGCGTATTTTCATCTTTTTTCCTTTGATTGCGCGTGTAAAAGTTTTGATCTGCTTCGGACTAAACTTCGACGCTCAGATTTGGAATCCGCCGGACACATCCACTACATTGCCGCTGATGTAGCCAGCGTCTGAACTTTCGAGGAAGCAAACGGTCGCCGCTACCTCCTCCAAGGTTGCGATCCGGCGGATGGCGTGAAGATCCATGATCGCTTCCGCTGCTTCCGGCAATTTGTCGGCTGCGGCTGTTGCCATGTCCGTCGGCATGATACCTGGCTGCACACAGTGATGTTGCGCGGACCAAGATCGCGCTGGACACCTTTCGCATACCCTACGATCGCCGCTCCTAAACCGCGAGAACCACCCGTTACCAGTGCAACTTTGCCTGCAAGTGTTGTTGTCATGATGGACTCATTTAGATGTATTACTGCTCAATCAAACACTGCGTACTATCGGTACGCCCCTGAGAAACCAACGGCACGGAGAGTGATCGAGCGGATGATGCAGGTCGATCGCTACTTGGTCGCAACGTTTCGCACTGCCTTTCGACTACTGCGCTACAAACCCACCATCTACCATCAACGTTTCACCTGTTACGAACGATGCCATCTCAGATGATAAAAACAGGACTGCATTTGCAACTTCAAGCGGTGTGCCAACTCGTCCGATCGGGTGAAGTCCTGTCAAGTAAGCTTTGGCTTCATCTGTAACTGCTTCAAACATATCTGTTTGGATTGCCCCTGGTGCAACGACATTGATGCGAATACCCGCTTTGGCATATTGGAGCGCAGCAGCTTCAAACATATCTGTTTGGATTGACCCTGGTGCAACGGCATTGATGCGAATACCCGCTTTGGCATATTGGAGCGCAGCAGCTTTTGTTAAGCCTACTACCGCATATTTACTCGCGGTGTAGAGGAGTATGTTAGGAAGTGCAACGACTCCAACCGCAGATGCCATATTGACGATCGAACCACTTCCCTGTTTCAACATCTGAGCAATTTCATATTTCATCGACAACCAAACACCTTTGACATTGACATTCATAGTGCGGTCATATTCAGCTTCTGTTTGCTCAATCAATGAGGGATTTTCGCCGCCCATTCCTGCATTATTAAAGGCAATATCCAACCGACCAAAAACGTCAACCGTTTTATCAACCATTGCTTTAACATCGGCTTCTTTCGTGACATCTGCTTGCACAAAAATAGCCTCTCCGCCAGCATCCTGAATCAATCGAACCGTTTCTTCACCTTCATCAATTCGACGACCCACCACCACCACCTTTGCTTGTTGTTGAGCATAAGCGATCGCGGTAGCTCTACCGATTCCCGATGTGCCTCCGGTGACAAGCGCAACTTTTCCTGAGAGTTTTTGTGACATAGTGTTTTACTGGGTATGTGATTACTAATGTGATCGTCAAATCGGCAATTTACTTACCAATAAGCCCGCGAATTGCTTCGCCCTGATGACAAATGCTGGGTCGGTCGAGTGCAGTGTCGGGTTATCTCGCCGCCCGCTCCGCCTGATGAATTCAGCCTGGAATACGGGCTATGACCTTGATCTCGAAGTCGAACCCCCCGAGCCAGTTGACGCCGATCGCCGTCCAATTCGGATAAGGCGCTTCCGGGAAAACTTCGCTTTTAACGGTCATGACCGTGCCGAACTGATTCTCGGGATCGGTATGAAAGGTCGTCACGTCGACGATATCGTCAAGCCTGCATCCACCCGCTTGCAGGGTCGCCTCGAGATTGGAGAATGCCAGGCGGACCTGAGCCTCAAAATCCGGCTCGGGCGAGCCATCGCTGCGACTGCCGACCTGACCAGACACGAACAGGAGGTCACCTGATCTGATCGCTGCGGAATAGGTCTGTGACGTGTAGAGGTCATGCCGACCGGCGGGGAAAACGGCGTCACGCTGGGTCATATGGAATGCTCCTGTTGTGGGTCGCTGGAAAGCGGTGTTCGGTTTTTGCATTTTTTATAGTTTCTTCACCTTCATCAATTCGACGACCCAGCACCACCTTTGCTTGTTGTTGGGCATAAGCGATAACTTCGTTAAGCTTCGCTAACGCCGTTGCTCGACCAATACCCGTTGTGCCGCCAGTGACTAACGCCACTTTATCTTGAAGTATCATTCTGTTTCTCCTGTTTCAATCAATAAACACAGTTGCAAATCCTGCGGCTAATCGCGTCCTGCCACGATAATTTTTTCTGCTAAACCGATCGGATTAGAAAATATCACCTCGTGACTACCGGGCATTTGTACAAGCCGAAATATCCCCAAGCGGTTAGACATTCTCGGATGCCAACCCCACTGTTCGCCTTGAGGGAGGACATTATCTTCTGTACAGTAGAGGTAACTTTTAGGAATGGGCAACGAGTAAAACTGCTTCAAGTCCAACTTGTCAATTAACGGTTGATACGGTTCGGGCGATAATTGTGCGTAACTAGATTTAGCCAGGTCGAGGTCAGTGTCGTTGAGAAACGTTTCTCGCCAAATCTCAAAAGGTAGCATCAGCGTATTGTCGTCCGATGTTCTCGCTAGTTGGTCGTTTAACGTTTGATAGTCCGGTGGGAGTATATCTCTGAGGCTTTCACCATCATTGAGGACAAAAGCATCTAAGAAGATGAGCCGTCGAATGCGCTCATGAATTGCTTCGGCAACTTTCGCAATAATCGTGCCACCGAAACTATGTCCGAGTAGGACGATATCGGTTAAGTCTTTGTCAACAATGTAATCGACGATCGATTGTGTACATTGAGCATGGTTAACATTCTTATTCGCGCCTTTGCCATGACCTGCGATCGTGGGAGCAAACGCTTGATGCCCTTTAGCTTCTAAATGTTTGATGACAGGTTCCCAAGCAGAACCGTCATGCCATGAGCCGTGAACTAAGACAAAAGTTGACATTGGATGACTCCTACATTTAGTCGCGATCGCTAAGTGCGATCGATTAGTGTGTTTGAAGGTAAGTTGGGATCGATCGCCTTACGCGCACTGTCAACACCGACAACAGGAAGTGTACCCGGGTCGAGCAAGCCGACTTGAACCAATACACTTGCCTGATCCCAGTAAATGTGTTCGTGGGCTAGTTTGCCGTCACGGAACTGGACGATCGCTACTACTGGCACTTCCACCCGTTTTCCGGTGGGAGCAACGCCGGGTAATATCCATTCCATCCAAACAGTATGAGTGAACTTAGCCACCATTTCATCCACGAGTTGATCTGTCCCGATCGTGCGCGAGATTGGGGTCAACTCCATGTCGGGCGGCATCTGTGGAATCAAGTATTTGGAATAAAACTCGCGCACTGCTGGTTTCCCGACTCCCCCAGTCATTACCGGGATGTGGTTAACGTAAGCATCTTCAACCATCGTAGCGACGGCATCTTCAGTACTGTGAGTGCCAAACTCGTACTGTAAATGCTCTTCCCAAAGTGCTTGCAAATACTCCTGGGCTGGTGTCAAATTGGTAGTTGCTTGTAAAGAAGCTTGTCCGTCTACAGTTTGCTCTTTGACCATGATTAAATACTCCTAGTTCTATCTATCTAAAGTGTCTTGAGTTCCAATGCTTGACTGCTTTCAGATTCTTGTGATATTAGTGAACTTGTTTCAATGGACGTATAAGCATTCAGCGCCTGTTTCACGAATCAGTTGGGCGGTTTTTTCAGCTTCTGCGTCGCGTCTACCGGAGAACACGACTTTTGCTCCAGCAGCACCGAGCGCGATCGCTGTTGCTCTGCCAATACCCGCTGTTCCTCCAGTCACTAACGCCACTTTATCTTGCAGTATCATCCTGTTTCTCCTGTTCCAATCAATATTGACCTTCAGCACAA
>NZ_JADEXF010000289.1 GCF_015207245.1 Nostoc cf. edaphicum LEGE 07299 | reverse complement strand
GCTCTGTTGCGATCGCCAAGCTGAACTTTACCTTGAGGCTTAGTCAAGCATAAATTAATATATTTCTGGAAAAAATCATTCTTCCCATCATTTAAAATGGGAATTTTAATTTTTTTCTCTCCTGTTTTACCACCCTCAAATCGAACAATTCGGGGACTATCATTGATTTCGTGAACATCATCTATTTGCAAAGTATAGTTGAGCTCGTCAGGAAAACAGTTCTTTCCAAAATTCAATTCTGCACTGACTGCCCCATGCTTGCTACCAGTACGGGTAATTTTGATATATGCTACTTTTTCATTTATATCGACAGTGAAAACCCCCAAGGAAGAGTCAAAAAAAGAAGTGCTAAAGGCTAAGGTACTAACCTGTGATTCGTCTTTTTTAGAAATAAACATTTGGAGGATAAACGCACTAGCGATCGCCACAACACAAGTCGCCACCCCTAAAATTATCAAACGTGGAATTCGAGATGTAAAACGTCTCTTGAAAGTTGCTTGTTCCTGTTGATTCGTTGTTAAACTAGTATCTTCTATTTTACTTTCAAAAAAATCTTGTTCCAGTCGTTCTGGAATGATTTGGTTAAAATAATCTTGAAAAATTTCCTCTTCTCGCTGGGATTTTACCCAAAGGGCAGAGCATAGTTGGGCTAGTGCAGTGCGATCGCGAGTCCCAAAACCTGCATTAATAGATTCCAGCAGCAGATGATATTCTGCCAACCCTAAGATAAAACCTGCTTTCCTTAAACAAGTGAATAGTTCTAATAATGCTGGATCATTCACGATCACTAGTCAACCTCAAATAATTAATGTGGGCATCCCAACTTTTAAGTAATACCTCTAAGTAAGGCAGTTGGGCTTCACCCGACAACTTATTTAATACTTCTTGTAATGAATCTCGCTTTAAAGCTTTAATCCAATCGAGCAATTCACTCGTACTCACATTCTTACTGAATTTACCAGTTTCACCCTCCATAGATTCCCGTAATTGCATAAAACGGGAAACAGCTGTATTTGTCAGTTCATCTGCAATACCAGGAAATCGATATTTAACAATTTGGACAATTTGTTCATAGTTGGGAAAATGAACGTAATAGAATAAACATCGACGCAAAAATGCATCAGGTAAATCTTTCTCGTCGTTACTAGTAATAAAAACGATCGGTGAATTGACTGCCTTAATCTCTTTTTCTTTCCCGTATTCTCGCACCTCTTCAATCTGAATCAGTTGCTCGTCGAGTTCTAGCAATAAATCATTCGGAAAATCGATATCGGCTTTATCAATCTCATCAATTAAAACTACCGTCCGCTTGGGATTAATAAAAGCTCTACCTAATGGGCCCAAACGAATATAAGATGTTGGATCATCAAAGCGTTGCTTTTCTTCTATAGTTAAAGAACCAGATGCCGCTAATTGAGCATCCCGTAGCCGTCCTACGGTATCATAAATATACAAACCATCTTTGGCTCGACTAGTCGATTTTACATACCAAGCCTCAAAATCTAGTCCTAACTCATAAGCAACTGCAAGAGCTAGTTGAGTCTTGCCACATCCAGGTTCTCCTTTGAGTAATAATGGACGACCTAAGTAAATCGCTAGATTCACAACATCCACTAATTTTTGGCTGGGTAAGTAAGGATAGATGAGTTTACCTTTGTAGTTATCCCCTGGCTTCGGTTGCTTAGTACTAGTATATTCAAGGCGATCGGAATTTAGAGGCGTAACCATTTGCCCTCCTGTTCAAACCAATTACAACCACAAAGATCGCAAATTTTTCGTAAAGTTGGCATTGGAACCCCTTGCTTTTCTAAAAGCACTCTAACGGTTTCTGTCTTATTAGCAGAGATAGCTGGAGGTAAGAAATCACTCTGATAATTTAACCAATCTCTTAAATCCTTATCTGAGAATGGATTGATTGCAGGCAATCCCAGAGGGTAATTCGGTTGCCAATCTGAATCATACTTCTCGACAAAACCGACATTCCACTGAGATATTACACCTTGATAGTCTATAAGGAAGATGAGTAGTTTGAAGGCATTTTGTTGATTATTATCTTCTAATACTTTTTGAGTAAGTGATGCCCAAAATCCGTTAAGTAAATCACATAAATTTTCTTTAATCGTTTCATCAGCATTGTTAAACACAATTAAAACATTCTGTGATTTCCATAGTTCACAAATTTTTTCCGTAATTTGAGAAGGTGAACTCTTTTCAGGTAAAGTAACCCAACCGGCAAATTCATCCCAAATCGTTAAAATATCTGTCCTTGATGAAGTTCTATTTAAGTCAATAAAAATTTTTTTACCTTCCAAAATATTCGGGATAATCGAAGCTAGTCGATTGAGTAACCATCTTTGACCATAGTCTTTGGAACAACCTTGGATCAAAAACACACCATGAGAGTATTTTCCAGCAATTTCTTCAAAGAGATTGTGCTGTTCCCAGTATCCTAACTTTAATAGTGATTTATATAAGAAATCGAAAGTTTGGCTTTTTTCTAAATCAGAGTTTTCTACTCGTTTAGGTTGATTAATTTGCTCTTCTAACTCTTCGAGTTCTTCATCTATTTTTTCTAATCTGGATTCGTACTCCTCAATTCGTTGTTCCAACTCATATTTAGCTTCCGAATCAGTTTTGGTGATTTTTTCTTTCTTGAACCATTTCAACTTTTTGCGAACTTCTCCATATTCCTCTTCTAGGTCTTCACGTTTTGCCTCTAAACGCTTAAGCGAAGGCATATATTCTCCTTAGTTAATGTCTGAAATATCTGCTGATATTGCTTGGTTTTTAGCATCCATACTTGCCTTAAAAAATCGCAATAGTTGGATAGCCAGATGGTATTGAGATTTAGAAGAGAAACAAATCAGGGTAGGAACATTCTGAACTTTGCCAAGGAGTGATTATAACTCTGCGCTCACGCGGCGAACACACTCCATTTTGATGAATAATCTACTTTTTTGAATATTTTACAGGGAATTAACTGCTTTGCGAATACCTTCTACGACATTTAGAAACGCGGCATCGCGATCGCTCCACTGGGTTACAGGTTTGGCATCTTTTGGTAGAACCTGGAGCTTACTGAATGGCGAATCTTTCCAATCACAGGGTCTGAGAATAATCGGAATTACCCGTGCTGTGCCTTGATTGTGTCGTGCAATCGCCCCCTGCATTTCTATGTCATAGCAATAGTCCGATCCCATGAAGGGGGGACTGATCAGCAGCAGGATTATCCGAGCGGATTCTAGTCGCCCCTTAATTTGAGCTTCCCATTCTTCTCCCGCTTCGATGGCGCGATCGTACCAGGCAGTAATCTTACCCTGGCGTTTGAGGTTAGCTAGATGGGTCACAAATTCTTCCAGCAGCTCGTCATCTTTATGGGAGTAGGAGATAAAGACATCGATTGGCCTATTCTGTAATTGCTCAACTGGAGGTTGAACAAGAGTATTCAAGGTGGGTTGAAGGATGACATCAGAAGATGGGGATTTTTTGAGCAGTACAGGAGTCAAGTGTTCGGCAATGCCTGCCATCTGAATTGCAGCACAGCCTAGCTTGTAGGCAAACTCGATGGGACGGCCTGCCCCGATCCCATCATAAAACCCTACTGCAAACTCGATCGCTGCTCGATCTCCAATTGCTTGGTTCATACCAATTACATAATCAACATGATTAGCGATCGCTTTCGCTTGCACTTCTGAATAACAGCCGTTTAGCACAACACAGCGAATTTGGTCAGCAAACAGTTCAAACAGACCTGCCAATGCTTCCCCGTCCACAAGCTTCGTGTTGCCAATTTCATCTTCAAAGACTATCCCTTGCTCCCCCGCCCCATGTCCGGAGAAATGGATAATCTGCGGACTGATATCGAGCATAGCCCGTTGAATATCACGAGGACGAACTGCCAACCGTTGCTCTAGCTGAAATTGGTCACGCTTTTGAGCGCGTTGCAGTCCTTCCCCAATGTCCCGCAACTCTCGATCGAGGCGAAGACGCGTGGTGTCTTTAGGATTGGCAGCCAGAAATAAGATGCTTTGCCGATGACCACTGAAAAAACTCATAAAGAACTTGCTTCAAAATTGCTTACATAATTGAGCTTTCCTGTCAGAATATAAAGAATTTTTATAGACTATAAATATACATTCAGCTATTATACAAAAGTTTTGCCCTATAAAATACCCTCAATATAGTAATCCGATTTGATTCCTGAAATTATCTGCGTAGGTAGGGAACAGGGAACAGGGAATAGGGAACAGAAAAGAAGGGTATAGATGTGTACTGAATCTTGTTCAAAAATCAAATAGGAGTCTTATATAATTTTTACGTATATACCTTGCTATTATCCAAAATTTTTCGCATCACACAATTAAACGGAAATTGTGTGAATATTATTACTCGATTGCACGTCCTAAAAAAATTGCTATGACAAGTTACTCAATACTCAAAGAAGTCCTGCTGATTCATATAATCTTTTGAGCATTGCTGAAATCTTTGTACCATAATCCAAATCTGCTGACCACCGCCCTGATAGCTGATCGATTAATGGCGCAATTCCACGTGTGACAAAGCGAAATCTGGGATCTACTACTTCTTGTACCAAAGGTTCTAAGCTGGCGTAAGCTTTCAAATGTTGGATGTGCGCCCTGACTCCAATTCTGGCACTTGGAAAAGACGCAGCCTCCGAACCGCCACCGATCGCACCTAAGCCTGCAAAGTTATTTTGTTCAGCTCTAATATCGCCACCAAACCGTAAAAATCCAGTTTCTACACACATTTGGCAAAAGGCAATATCATAGTTCACTCCTTCTATACCTGCTTCTTCCCGATAAAGTTTTGGGATATCAGGAAACTTTGTTAAGGCATTTTCATTATTGTTTTTGAGGAATAATTGTAACTGTATTTCAGAAGTATTACCGTTCGACATTAACCGCTCAAATTGACCAGGGCAAACCACCAAATTCGATCGCAAGCTGACAGTACGAGTTGCCGCATCCCAATTAACTGCAACATTAAAATCTCGCAGTTCAATCGCTTTAACATAAACTACTTTGCGATAGGTAATCCGATTGACATTAGCTGCTTTTGAAAGGTCAATTCTTAGACGGTCTACTAAATCGATGGGAATATAAGCATTACCATTAACTAGCACTCCTTGTTCCGAGTAACTTTGCCCATTAATATTGATATTAATTGGCGGATAATTTGCTTCTGTTGGAGTTCCAGGAGTGGGGTCAATTACACGGCTCCAAGTCACCAATCCATCGACAATTCCCAAAGCAAAATCGCGGCGACGAGTTTGCAGCAAAGCCCGATCCTCTGGATTGCTGAGAAACCCTACTTGCATCACCAAAGCTGGCAGCGTTGTCTGACGACAGAATGCTAAACTACCCAATCCACTATCTGTATCTGGCTTGACTCCCCGATTCGGTAATTGGGGTACGCGGCGCAACAATCCCACTAGTAACTGTTCAGCATTGCTCTTGCGATCGCTATTATTAGCAATGTAGAAAACGCTAGCCCCACGCACAGAAGGGCTGTTAGCCGCATTAGCTGCAATTTCTAGGGCGACATCACCCCGGCGGCCGCGGGAATTAATCCAGGTGATAGTTTGGGCGGCACTCAAGCTGTCTCTAAT
>NZ_JADEXF010000288.1 GCF_015207245.1 Nostoc cf. edaphicum LEGE 07299 | reverse complement strand
CCGCTATATCAACCCAGAGTCAGATCATATTACTAATAGAACCGAGATCACACTTCAATGAGTTCATCTCGGCTAAACTAAATTTTTATATTTAAATATCACGAATACTCACATAGTAACTTAAATTATCGTAATGAAAAATCTAGGGCGCAAACCTCCTATTCATATTCACTCAAAGCAGCATATAGAACCACCTTCTCTTCATGAGCTTAAACAGCTATTGATGACTGTTCGTGCCCAACGCGATGAATGGCAACAACGTGCGAAAGAAAATGAGGAAGCTGTATCTCAACGCGATGAAGCAGAACAACGTGCAAACGAAGCTGCATCACAACTGGTTCATGTTCAGCAAGAAATTCAAACTTATCAAATCGAGGCTAATGAGCTAAAACTCGAAGCTAATGAGCTAAAAGAGCGATTTACTCAAAATTATCTCTTCTATCTTGATGAGCAAGAAAATCATCAAAAGACGCTTTACCTTTACAACGAAGAAAAAGCAAAAATATCCCAGCTAGTTCATGTTCATCAGCGAGAGATTCAAACTTGCCAACTCGAAGCTAATGAGCTAAAAGAACAAGTCACTCAAAATTATCGCTTCTATATTGATGAACAACAAAGTCATCAACAAACATTCTGTCTCTACAATGAAGAAAAAGCTAGAGCAACTGAATTTATTACCAAATATGATGCAGCCAACTCTGAACGACAAATGTATTTGACTTTATACAATGAGGCTAAAGCAGAACTCAAGCATGAGCGTCGTTCCAAAGCTAGTATTAAGGGATGGGAAACTCGCCGGAAAGCCGAGAATGAAAAACTAAAACGAGAAATTGCCCAGATGGTTGTGCTACTACGTGAATCTTTAGAAAGTAAGGATGAAGCAGTAAACAGTCTTTACATTGTAGCAGAACGTATGGATCGGATTCAATCTCTAGTTGATTCGGTGGAAGAAGAAACAACTAACAATCCTATCGGTTTGGTACAAAAGTTTAAACGCATCTGGCTGGCTATTAAAGATATACTTTCTGAATAAATAAGCATACTCATGAGCAAAAAATCACTCCCAGCTATGCAAAAACAAGGTAAAGCAAGGCTGGGAGATCAAATTCGCAGTATTGCCGATCGCCTTAAACAAGAGACTGATGTACAGATAAAAACAACTTCTAGGATTTTAGGGGCTGCTGCTCAAATTGCCGAAAATCATGACCGACTTATTAATGAAGTAGTTGATATGGTTGAGTCAGACCTGAATGCAGAGAAACAGGTATCTCAGAAGCATACTTATAATGTTGATATTCTGAAACAAGAGTTTAAAACATTACGGGATGCAAAGGCTTACTTTAACTTGAAAGTTAGTAGTTGGGAATCACTAGTTAATAAATTAAATGCTGCATCTACCCAAACAAGCAGAATACAGCCTAAAAATCAATCAAATCATGGCTTGACGGACAAGAATATGATAGTTAGTGAAGACAATTTTAATAATATTGAAAAATTGACAGTTGTTTTAGAGGCTGATGTTGCAGAAATGTTTCCCAACTCGGAAGCAGTAAATGAAGCTTTGCGTTTTTTAATTAGAGTTACTAGTAAAAATAGCTTTTGAAAGCGAATAGACATCGCAGAAAGTGCCGCGAGATACAAAGCAAAGCCACTGCTGTGGGCAGATTCCCCGACTTCCCTACGGGAAAGCAAGCTACGTGCTGTCTCCCTCTGGGAGAAGCAACTGCCATCAAATGGCGCTGCTTGCTTCAATTCCGCGTTTTTAAATGTGGGTTCCCTTCTGTCTTCTGAATTTTAAAAACTCCATAAATGTGGTGTGTTCTCATGAATTATTTCAGATTGCTAGATAAAAAAGAGGATTAGATTCTGTGGGAAAAATTAGTCAGGAGTGCAAATGAACAACTTATTATCCCACTCTGGAGAAATTATCAGAACATCGGCTAGCATCATGTCTTCGGAGAATAGTAGTTTATCTAGCAATACTCGGAAGTGGCGCATTGCTTTATATTCCCACGACACAATGGGACTAGGGCATAAACGCCGTAATTTGTTGATTGCTCAAACTTTAGGATGTTCACCCCTAAAAACTGATGTTTTAATGATTAGTGGCATTCAAGATGCCAGTAATGTACCAACACCTCCAGGGGTAGATTGTTTGACGCTCCCGGCTTTGCACAAAAATATTGATGGGCGATATCAGGCAAGAAGATTGGATCTATCATTACAGGAAATTATTACACTGCGATCGCAAGTCATACTAACCACCATTAAAACATTTAAACCTGATATTTTTATTGTGGATAATGTACCGCGAGAAGTCCGGCAAAAACTCCAGAACTATGCAGCGCAACGTGACAACTTGCGCGTGTTGGAATATTTAGCCGAGCCGACGCTGTTACTAAATCAAGCCGAACGTGTAATTGCAATGGGTGGTTACAACACAACTTGTGAATTGTTGTCATTTGCAAAGCGATCGCTAATTTTACCCCGCATCAAACCCCGACGAGAACAATTAATCCGTGCTGAACGATTACAAGCACTAGGCTTAATCGATGTAATACAACCACGTCAACTGACACCTACTGCATTAAGCGACTGGCTAACCCTTGAGGTAGAACCACCACAAGTCCGTAATTTCGTCGATCTCAAAGGACTTACCCGCATTCCCCAATTCGTTAATGAATATTTGTCATTAGTCATTTGTCATTAGTCATTGGTCATTGGTCATTGGTCATTGGTCATTTGTCAAAGGCAAAAATCTCACCTCATTAATTACGAACTACGAATTATGTCAATCCGTATTGGTTATGTTCTCAAACGTTATCCCCGATATTCTGAAACCTTTGTCGTCAATGAAATTTTGGCTCATGAAGCGGCTGGCTTAGATATAGAAATTTTCGCTTTACGTCCACTATGTGATACTCACTTTCAAAATATTATTTCCCAAGTGCGTGCGCCTGTAAGTTATATCCGCAGGCCAATTCAAGGGCGGGTTAGTGAATCACTCAATAGTCTCGCACCTACAGCCGCTAGCTATTTTTGGGCAGAATTACAAGAAGCAAGTAAAGTTATCCCTGACTTTTGGCCAAAACTGGCCTTTGCTCAAGGTGAACAAGCTAGCACTGTCTATCAAGCTGCATGGTTAGCACGCGAAGCTCGACTCAAAGGTATTACTCATTTACACGCTCATTTTGGCACTGTGGCTACTAGTGTCGCTCGGCTAGCATCTCACTTTACAGGCATTCCCTATACTTTTACAGCTCATGCTAAAGACATATTTCATGAAAGCGTGGAATTTGAAGATATGCAACGTAAGCTACAGGATGCGGCTAGTGTAGTAACTGTCAGTGACTATAATTTCAGATATCTGCACAATACATATAATTTAGCCGCAAAGCAAGTTCAGCGCATTTACAACGGTTTAGATTTACGACAATTACAAAAGATGGTAATCGGGATGGACTACCTACAGTTTTACTCGAAGCTATGGCTTTTGGAACGCCCTGTGTAAGTACTGATGTAACGGGTATTCCTGAATTAGTGCGTGATGGCGAGACTGGGTTGATTGTGCCACAACATGATGCCGAGCAATTAGCCAATGCACTTGGGCAATTCCTGACTAATTCTGCTTTGCGGGTTAAGTTGTCAACCCAGGCTAGGCAATTAATTGAGTCTGAGTTTGATATTGCTATCCGATTTTTACTTCTCACCATTGAAAGTATATGAATATATGGCGGCTGGTTTGCCTGTAGTCGTGAGTCAGATTGGGCAATTGCCAGACTTAATTGATACAGGGGTGAATGGTATTCTTTGTCCTCCAGGTGATGCGATCGCTTTAGCAGAGGCTTTAGAAAAATTGTGGCGATCGCCTCCTCTCCGTCATACTTTAGGACAAGCGGCGCGGCAAACGGTGATAGCAGATCATACTTGGGATGTGATTGCTCAACAAATTTTCCGCATAGCATCTCCATTGCCGATGGAGGTGAAACGATAAATGCCAAAAGCTCAAAATGTTTCTGGTTTGTGGGGAATCCTGGTTTATTTCTGGCCTGACATTCGTCCACAGTTCGGATTACTTTTGATTTCTGCGATCGCTTTAGTTGCAGATGTCGGACTCCGGGTATTAGAACCTTGGCCGCTCAAGTTTGTCTTTGATTATGTTCTTCTTCGCAGCGAAAAGCTAAATAATATTCCCGTCATTGCTAGTCTAGAACCGATAACATTACTGACATTCTCAGCCGTTGCAGTCTTACTTATTACAGGCTTACGCGCCCTTGCTGCCTATTGGTATTTATTACCTACCTGAAGAATGCCTTTAAGCCAGTGCAGAACTTCGCTAAGTACACCGGACGACTAGCAAAAGCTGCGGCTTCGAGTGAGCGTATTTTAGATGTATTAAATCAGCAACCCGATGTCTATGATTTGCCAGATGCAATCCCAGCCCCGATTTTCCGAGGTGCAGTGCGTTTTGATCGCGTCCACTTTGCCTATCAATCAGGACAAGTTCTACTGCAAGATATCAACTTAAACATTCAACCAGGACAACAAGTAGCGATCGTTGGCACTTCTGGTGGTGGTAAATCTACATTAGTCAGTCTATTATTACGGCTTTATGATCCAACAGCAGGGCGCATAATGATTGATGGGCGGGATATTCGAGAATACACATTGGCATCATTACGTCCACAAATTAGTGTAGTTTTGCAAGATAGTCTCTTATTTGCTGCTAGTATTCGAGAAAACATTGCCTACGGGATTGCCGGGGTATCTGATGCTGAAATCGAAGATGCGACTCGTTTAGCTAATGCTCATGATTTTATCCAAGCTTTACCACAAGGATACGACACTCTTGTAGGGGAAAGAGGCGCAACGCTTTCTGGGGGACAAAGACAAAGAATTGCGATCGCTCGTGCTGCTATTCGTCAAGCTCCTATCCTGATTTTAGATGAACCGACTACGGGGTTAGATCAGGGTAATGAGAAGGCTGTGATTGATGCGCTGCAACAGTTGTCGGAAAATCGCACTACTTTTTTAATTACTCATGATCTTTATTTGGCAACTCGCGCAGATATGATTCTTTATCTGGAAAATGGGCAGGTGGTGGAACAAGGCACTCATCTGGAATTGATGCAACAGAATGGGCGTTATGCGGCTTTGTATCAAGTGCAGGGTTCTTTGAGGGTTTAGAGGGGAGTTTTTTAACGCATAGGCGCTTCTCTACGAGACGCTACGCGAACGCCTTCCCGTAGGGTAGGGACGCTGAGGTAAGCGCAGAGGTACGCAGAGTATGGGGTTTAGTGATGGAAAGATGCCTTTTTTGGCGGATGCGGTTGATCGGTTGCAGGTGGAAGAGTGTTTTGGGCAGTGTTTAGCGATCGCTGCAAATTGTCGTGTGCAGAAAGTCCAGGTTATTCGTCATAAGTTGGGGCGGCGTTGTTTGATTGAATATGAATTGATTAATGATGATGGACAAATAATTACGCTGATTGGTAAGGTTAGGGCTAAGGGAACGGATTTTCATAGTTATGAGTTACAGAAATCTCTATGGTCTGCGGGATTTGGTGATGATAGTCCTGATGGAATTTCTGTACCTGAACCTGTAGGCGTAATTCCCCAATGGCAAATGTGGTTACAGCGTAAGGT
>NZ_JADEXF010000287.1 GCF_015207245.1 Nostoc cf. edaphicum LEGE 07299 | reverse complement strand
TTTTGCAAGTTGCTCTTTGATTTCTCTATGTCTGGGAACAGCTTGAGAAATTTTTGTTATTGGATTCTGATACCAATCATGTTTGCCACCATGACGAACGAAGATACAACCCATTTCTTCAATCTTACTGATTAAATCTCTTCGTTTCATGAAACTTCAAGTTCTGCAACTCTACGAATATTTTGGATATTTCCACTTGTTAATTCACTGTAAATATCGAGTAAATTTTCTCTTAACTCCTCTTCAGTTTCACCCTGAGTCCAATAGTCAGGATATTCTTCGAGATAACCTAACCACATATCATCATCTTGCCAGTAAATGTATTTCTTCTTTGTCATGTGCCTATTCACTGCCTTTTTCTGAACTATCGAATTACTGAACTATCCGCCAAAAAAAGAGTCTAAATTAGACTCTTAAAAAAAACTTAGGGGCGGACATTTGCCCACCCCGATTAAAATCAGGTAACACCAAAGACAATCACTAAGCCCAAAACCGCCCCAAACACAATCAAGGCATAGAATTGAGCGCGACCGTTTTCTAGGTACTTCAGACCTTCACCACTGACAAGGGTGAAAAAGCCTGTGAGGTTAACAGCACCATCGACAACGCGGAAGTCAACTTCCATAACTTGTCTGGCTACACGACGCAATCCGAGAACAAAAACCCGATGGTAAATGTCATCAAAGTACCACTTGTTGAGGGATAACTCGTAAAGTGGTTGGATTTTAGCAGCGATCGCACCTGGGTCAATTTTACGGCGCAAATACATCAGCGAAGCCAGGGTAATCGCAATCAAAGAAATTCCGACTGAGGCACC
Organism: Nostoc cf. edaphicum LEGE 07299; assembly: GCF_015207245.1. Lineage (GTDB taxonomy): Bacteria > Cyanobacteriota > Cyanobacteriia > Cyanobacteriales > Nostocaceae > Nostoc > Nostoc edaphicum_B. The sequence continues at coordinate 4,847 of NZ_JADEXF010000287.1, read as the reverse complement.
CGCCATGATGTAGAATTCCGTCGGATTGAACTCGGAAGCCTTTTCTATAACTTCGGAGAGAGTTTCGCTAGGAGGAAAGATAAACTCTTCAAAATAATTGGCGTAGGGAGTTCCCACCAAACCAATCAAAATCGAAGGCACAGCCAACAGTGCCAACGGCAGCGTCATTGTCCACGGCGATTCGTGGGGGGAGTCGCTGTGATGCCCGTGGGAGTCATGGGAATCATGATGCTGACTAGTTGCCGCCAATTCTCCTTTCTTCATCGCCCCAGGCCCGAAATTCGGGACTGGTTCTTCTGACTCTAATTCCAGGACAATTGTGGCCGCAGCTTTTTTAAGTTTTTCCTTGATTTTCTCGTCAGTACCTCGGAATTTGCCTTCAAATGTCATGAAATACATTCTGAACATATAGAAAGCTGTAATCCCGGCAGTTAGCCAGCCGATAAACCAGAGAAATGGGTTAGCCTCAAAAGCGTTACCCAAAATTTCATCTTTTGACCAGAAACCAGCAAAGGGTGGAATACCAGAAATTGCCAAGCAACCAATTAAGAAGGTGGTTGCTGTGACAGGCATATACTTTCGCAGTCCACCCATCAAGCGCATCTCTTGCGCTAAGGCGGGGTCGTGTCCAACGACACCTTCCATACCGTGAATTACAGAACCTGAACCCAAGAACAGCATCGCCTTGAAATAGGCGTGGGTCATGAGGTGGAATAGTCCAGCACTGTAGGAACCTATTCCCATTGCCATCACCATGTAACCAAGTTGGGAAATGGTAGAGTAAGCCAAGCCCTTTTTGATGTCGTTTTGGGTAATGGCAATGCTAGCCCCCAAAAACGCCGTAAACGCTCCAGTAAAGGCAATGACATTCATTGCAACTGGAACGCCTTCAAATACTGGGTACATCCGGGCAATCAGGAAAACACCAGCCGCCACCATTGTTGCCGCGTGAATCAAGGCAGAAATGGGGGTGGGGCCTTCCATTGCATCTGGTAGCCAGACGTGGAGGGGGAATTGGGCTGATTTTGCTACTGGGCCTAAGAAAACTAAAATCGCAAACAGGACAGCAAGAAAATTGCTGATGGAACCTGATTCGACAAGTTGGGCGAGGCGATCGCCCATGATATTAAAATCAAAGCTTCCTGTTGCCCAGAACAGCCCCAAAATGCCGAGTAATAGACCAAAGTCGCCCACCCTATTGGTTACAAACGCTTTTTGAGCGGCATCTGCTGCTGACTTGCGATCGTACCAAAAACCGACCAGCAAGTAGGAACACATCCCGACCAGTTCCCAGAATATATAAATCTGTACTAGGTTGGAGCTGACCACCAGACCTAACATTGAGGAGCCAAACAAACTGAGATAGGCGTAAAACCTCACGTAACCGGGATCGTGAGCCATGTAGCCATCGGTGTAAACCATGACTAAGCAGGCTACCGTTGTGACAATCACCAGCATTAGGGCTGTCAGGTGGTCAATAGTGTAGCCCATGCTCAGGTGGAAATTACCTGCTGCCGCCCACTCAAAGGTGCGAATATAAGACGGGTGTCCTTGAATTTGACTCCAGAGCAAGGCAAACGACAGCCCCATAGCTGCTGCCATCATGGAGATAATCACCACAGCGTTAAGCTGGCGGAGGCGGTTTGTCACCTGATTCAACGAGATTAACCCTAGACCGACCAGCATTGCCCCAAAAAGAGGGAACACCGGAATCAGCCAGGCATACTGATAGATTACTTCCATCACTGACGCCTACTTTTAGAATTCTTGATTAGCGTGTCGAAACTGTTAATAATTGTGACTACACCCTTTAGGATAAAATAACCCACCCAAGACTGATTGGGTGGGGTATTAAGCATGGTTTTAGATTTGGTCATTGGTCATTGGTCATATGTCATTGGTCATTTGTCCAATGCCCCATGCCCAATTCCCCATGCTCCATACCCAATATCCATCAGGCCGATCGACATTCTAAGTCCACTGTTTTTGAACTTTTGTAGATTTTGGGGTAATTGCTGTAGCTGGCTTTAATCTCTTCTAAAGCTAGACGTAAATCTTCTCTACCGCGAAAGCATTCCAAGCGATGGCGAATAGTGCCATTTTCAATCAATAGTAAAGTGGGTAGTGATTTTAGCCTATAGGTAGTAGACAATTTAAAATTTTGATCGGCGTTAACCCCGACTAATTTAATTTCATCGCCGCACTGGGACTGAAATTGCAACAACAGCGGGTGGATAACTCGACACAAGCCACACCAAGGTGCTTCAAAGTTAACTAAAACAGGAATAGGAGATTCTAAAACTTCTTGAGTAAATGTCCGCTCACTAACCGACAACACCATGACGCCTCTTGGATTATAAGGTTTTTATATCAAACTAGCTATCAGTACTGAATTGAGTAGTGCTGAGTTCCGAGTTCTGGTTGCTGAGTAGAAGTCCATAACTAAAACTAGCGGATTGAATGAGGAACTCGTTTATTTTTCTTTTAGAGTAAAGGGGGGATTGGGACTAATTGCCAAGCAATGAATACTAAGTTGCTTGCTTTTACTCAGGACTCAGAACTCAGCTACTACTTCAGTGGAAGATTGGCAAGTCAGTAACTGCCGATAGATACATTCAGGACACAGAAGAATTGGCAAAAATTGAGTGCGTTAATGTGTCTCTGACAGAAAAGCCACCTTAGAAGTCGCGTTGGCTTTTTTGGATGTTTAACTCCTGATTGCCTTGACTGCATGGGGATTTGACTGAATCTGCCACTTTCTTTCAAGGAAAGGCAACTGACCAAAGACTGCCAATATAAAATCTCAAGCTGACTGAACGCACCCTCCACTGAAATAGATGTTTTAATTTATCCTACATTGATTTGGGGCAATTGATAAGCTGAAATTTCCCTCTATTTCGGATTTTCTGCTGACACTGGGGATCGTCTAAAGTTACCATCCTATCCTACTAGTTGCTTCCATCAACAGAGGGTGCGACCACCAAAGCAAAGCTATAAAAATGGCAACTCCCAAATAGGAAGGGCGAATAAATTCCTGCCATTTGAGAGATTGACGCCCGTCGAGAATTGCTTTAAAGGGAATAATTGAAGTCCGCTGTTTGGCAATTTCAAAAGCTTCCCCATAGCGATCGCTCAAACGGCGATCCCCGTGCCAAACCCCAAACAAGTGATGCAATATCAATCCAATGGAAGTCACAAGGGTAAAGGTAGTACCCAGCCAGAGAGTATGGGCAACACACCAAATTATTTGTCCTACCATCTGGGGATGACGGGTAATCCGAATAATTCCTGTTTCGTAAAGATGAACTTGGGGCTTTTGAATAGCAGCAATTTCTAGTAGATTGAAGGTAGCAGGATATAAAAACAAAAACGATATTGCTGACAGCAGCCAAACAAATTCTCGCACTCCTGGCACTCCTTGTACCTGCCAAATTTGCAAACCATCATAACGGTGTCCAAAAAAGTAAATAATTAATATCACAGCCAACGGTAGGCTGACTAATGCAAAGAGAATGCGATAAAACCTTGGCCCAATGTATTTTTCTGCCCAAGGGCGTAAAGCAGCGCCTCCACTGTGAGCGATCGCAAAAACTATTTGTAACCCCAATATGACAAAATGACTGGGTGTCAACCAAGAAATCAGCAGCATATACACAGGTGAAGTAATTTAAAGAAAACTGAATTCAGTACAACCAATACCACAAAGTATTCAAAAGGGGACTTTAGTCAAGATGTTGTGCTACTGTCTTTTTCGAGTTAAGACTTCAAGTTTAATATGCAACAAATCATGTCCGGCTGATTGCTGCCAAACCGGATTTATTATTACGTGCATCTGCTCCTTTAAAAGTTTGTGGGTTGAGCCTTATGTCTGACCTTCCTTTCACTTTAGATCAGTTACGTATCCTGAAAGCGATCGCCCAAGAAGGAAGCTTCAAGCGTGCCGCTGATAGTCTTTACGTCTCCCAGCCTGCCGTTAGTTTACAAGTCCAAAATCTCGAACGGCAACTCGATGTCCCCTTATTCGATCGTGGAGGGCGACGCGCCCAATTAACTGAAGCCGGGCATCTACTCTTAAACTACGGTGAAAAAATCCTCAGCCTCTGTCAGGAAACCTGCCGCGCCATCGAGGATTTACAAAATCTCCAAGGTGGCACTTTGATTGTCGGTGCTTCTCAAACCACCGGCACTTATCTTTTGCCCAGAATGATCGGTATGTTCCGACAGAAATATCCAGATGTGGCAGTGCAATTACACGTTCACTCTACCCGACGGACTGCTTGGAGTGTCGCTAACGGACAAGTCGATCTGGCAATTATCGGCGGTGAAATTCCTGGCGAACTGTCAGAATCTTTAGAAGTGATTCCTTACGCTGAGGATGAACTAGCGCTGATTTTACCTGTCTTTCATCCCTTTACCAAACTTGAAAAAATCCAGAAAGACGACCTGTATAAATTACAATTCATTGCCCTAGATTCCCAATCGACTATCCGCAAAGTCATTGACCAGGTGCTAGTACGCTGTGAAATCGATACCAGACGTTTTAAAGTTGAAATGGAATTGAATTCCATTGAAGCGATTAAAAATGCTGTGCAATCTGGTTTAGGGGCTGCCTTTGTTTCAACTAGTGCGATCGCTAAAGAGTTACAAATGGGCGTTTTGCACCGTACTCCCATTGAAGGCGTTGTCGTCAAACGGAACCTGTGGCTGATTTGTAATCCCAATCGCTATAGATCCAAAGCCGCCGAAGCCTTTAGTCAAGAAATTTTGCCCCAGTTTGCTAACCCAGGATGGAATCAAGATGTGTTAAAATTAACACAAAAAAGTCTAGTGTTAACTACATTGGAGGT
>NZ_JADEXF010000286.1 GCF_015207245.1 Nostoc cf. edaphicum LEGE 07299 | reverse complement strand
CCACTCCCTACTCCCTACTCCCTACTCCCTACTCCCTACTCCTCTAAGATGGTGGAACAACTTAAGCCTCGCTATTCTGTCGTTTGGACGAACAAAATCGCTGAAGTACCCCAAAATGCCTGGAATGCTTTGGCAATGCCACTCAAAACGCCATTTTTAGAATGGGAGTGGCTGAATAATCTCGAAACTTCCCAGAGTGTTACGGCTAAAACTGGTTGGTTGCCAAATCACTTGACATTGTGGCGAGATAAAACGCTGATTGCTGCTGCGCCACTTTATCTTAAAGGACATAGTTCTGGTGAATTTGTTTTCGATCACCAATGGGCAGAGTTAGCCGATCGCATCGGAGTCCAATATTACCCAAAATTGCTGGGAATGACACCATTTACCCCAGCAGAAGGTTATCGCTTCTTAATCGCCCCAGGAGAAGATGAGGATGAAATCACAGCGCTGATGGTGCATGAAATTGACACTTTTTGCTCTAAAAATCGGATTTCTGGGTGTCATTTTCTCTACGTCGATCCCCAATGGCGTCCGATGTTAGAACGGCATGGCTTTACAACTTGGCTGCACCACAGCTATGTCTGGGAAAATGCTGGTTTTAAAACTTTTGATGATTACTTGAAGGTGTTTAACGCTAATCAGCGCCGCAATATCAAGCGGGAACGCAAAGCTGTGGAAAAAGCAGGTTTACGATTGCAACCGCTGAGTGGCGATCAAATTCCTCAGTCTTTGTTTCCCTTGATGCACCAATTCTATGCTGACACCTGTGATAAGTTTGGCTGGTGGGGTAGCAAGTATCTCACACGGAGATTTTTTGAGCAGCTACACACCGATTATCGCCATCGAGTCTTGTTTATTGCTGCATATAGTGAGGAAGATGATTCTCATCCTTTAGGAATGTCTTTTTGTTTATTTAAAGATGACAAACTCTACGGACGCTATTGGGGAAGTTTTCAAGAAATAGATTGCTTACATTTTGATGCTTGCTATTATGCGCCGATTGAGTGGGCGATCGCTAACGGTATCCAAATTTTTGACCCTGGCGCGGGTGGGCGACACAAAAAACGCCGTGGTTTCCCCGCTATGCCCAATCACAGTCTGCATCGCTTTTACAATAATCGTTTAGGACAAATTATCCGTCCCTATATTAAGGAAGTGAATCAACTCGAACAGCAGCAGATTGAGGTAATTAATGCAGAGTTGCCATTTAGTGAGAAAAATATTTGAGGAAAAGGAACTACTTTCGTAACATCACTGCGTAAGTCCTAATAAGTTCAGGAAAATATTTATGGCTCATGTGAATCGTGATGAGTTGATTAGAAGATATGCTGCTGGGGAAAGAAACTTTTCTGGAGTCAACTTGGACGTAGATTTGTCGGGGATTGATCTGAGCGGTGCTGACTTGACTGGGAATAATATGGAGGAGTTCTATCTTGCTAGTGCTATTTTGAAGGCAGTTAGTTTAGTTAATGCCAAATTGTTTGAAGCCTGTCTGAATAGTGCCGATTTGACCGAAGCCGATCTTAGAGGAGCAGACTTGCGACGTGCTAGCATCAATGTTGCTAACCTGACTAATACAGACTTGAGAGGAGCGAGATTTCACAACACTAGCTTCCATAAGGCTGATTTAATCGGGGCTAACTTGAGCAGAACTGATTTGGGGGGATGCGACTTCTGGGAAGCTGATTTGACTGGAGCTAATTTGGAAGGAGCTAATTTGCGTCGCACTACTTTTCGTAACACCATCATGCCAGATGGCACTATTCGGAATAATTAAGTCTAGTTCTCTGATTTTCTTTTAAGTAAAAGAAATCAAAAATATCTGAAAGATATCAAGAAGACTAAGGAAGATAGGAATTACACTTGATATAGAGTGTAAAAACCCTCAAGAAAGAAAATTTCTTTTTATAATGCTTATGGATTTAATAATTGAAGATTTAGTTGCAATTGATGATAAACTTTCCCAGCGTCATATTGACCTCGATCCCGGTGGATATTTTATTATTTACTTAGATCGAGACGCAGGGTTAATTTATGCCAAGCATTTTACCAATGTGATTGACGATCGCGGTTTAGCTGTCGATCCCGAAACGGGAAAGGTAATTCCGGCGCGACAAAAGGTAGAACGAACTCATACAACAGTTTTTAGCGCTAGAACGGCGAAAGAACTTTGCGTGAAAATTTTTGAAGAAACTCAGCCCTCTCCTGTAACTCAATTAGATCATGCAGCTTATTTAGGTCGAGAATTTGTCCGGGCTGAGGTAGCTTTAGTTACAGGGCAAGAATATGTTCAAGATTAAGCCAATTTTAGATTTTAGATTTTAGATTTTTCTTTCAATCCAAAATCCAAAATTAAAAATCTAAAATTGAACAACTCTGCCATTACCCATTAGATGAGGGCTGATTTATCTGATAGATATAGTAAGTTGCCATTGGGATAACGGTGGCAGCGATTAACAATCCTACTACCCAAGCAGTAGCATTACCCTGGTTGGTTTCTTCTGCTTTCTTGAAAGTACCTCCAACCTGCACTTTGTCAGTTATTTGGGGTGGCCCTGGATCGGCTTTGCCAGAGAGAACGGCGACAAGGCGATCGCTTGCATCGAGAAATGCCTGATTGTATTTGTCACCATTGCGTAACGGTACACTTACTGTTTCAGTAGCTATACTCTCGGCAATAGAGTCAGTAAGCATTGGCTTGACTCCATCCCCCGTAATAATGGCAGTACCATTGGTAACAGTATCAAGAACCAACAAGGTTTGATTAGCTTGGGCTGCTTTTGTCGGAAACCATTTTTCAAACAGTTCTTTAGTAAAGCTTTCTGGTGTTTCACCGTAGTCGAGTCGGCGAACAGTAACAATTCTGACTTCCTTATCTGTTTGCTTTGCCAAATCCTTAAAAGCGCTGCTAATCTTACCTTCATTCAGACGGCTGATGACTTCACCTTGATCCAAAACCCAGGTGTCATTCCCTGCTGTCAGACTGGGTATTTGATACACACCTGTGGCTAAAGCAGGTGTAGCAAATAGCGAGGCTGCGAAAATAACCGTCACCAAAGGTAGAATTAGCCAGATGAGGTGTTTTTGACTGCTAAAAACTTGTTTGAGGAGCTGTTTCATCGTGTGATCCCTAAGACAGACTTGCACCAAAAATACTACAGAACCACTGCAAAAATCACCTCGTTCCCGATTTTCTTCAGTGTAAAATTTCTGATATTCCCAGCAAATATGTATATTGTACGGGATTTTTGATTACACAAACTTGTTCTGAGGGCGGTTGCAAGCATTAACCTGGCGCTAAACCCCTTACTAGTCACAAGAAACACCGCCCATTTTGGGAGTTAATCCAAATGCTGAGGGCGGAATTTGCAAACCATCTAGAAATCATATCGCATGATTTATATTTTGTTCAACAACGCCATATTTTTTCATATCTGCGAGTAGCTTTTCCTGACGTACTCATTAGATATCTGAGTGAAAAAGAATGTCAAGACGTTATCCTGCTAGCTCTCTACAAGGGTTCTAGACAATGCATATTTAGTTTCTAGAGATGTCTATGTGATGGTTTATATCTGCATTTTTCTGATATTTTAGCTAAATCAATATCATATATACATGACTATACTTTTAACTAACGACGATGGCATTGATGCCCCCGGTATCCAAGCGCTGCTTAAAGCTGTAAATGGCAAAAATTCTATTATCGCAGCTCCTGCCGATCATCAGTCTGGCTGTGGACATCAAGTTACTACTACTCATGCTATCAACCTCCAGCGGCGTTCTGAGACTGAGTATGCGATCGCAGGTACTCCCGCTGATTGCGTGAGAATTGCAATAACACAAATCCCCGCAGATGTCAAATTTGTACTTTCAGGTATCAACGCTGGGGGAAATTTGGGAGTCGATGCTTATATTTCTGGCACAGTTGCCGCCGTGCGAGAAGCCGCGATGCACGGTATTCCCGGAGTTGCCATTTCTCAGTATCGCAAAGCCAAGCTGAATTTTGATTGGGATCTGGCTGCCAAATTCACAACTGAAGTTTTAGCGGATTTACTCAAGCGTCCCTTAGAGCCAGGAAGCTTCTGGAATGTGAATCTACCGCATCTGCAACCAGGAGAACCAGATCCTGAAGTGGTATTTTGCCAAGCTTGTACAAAACCTTTGCCCGTGAACTATCGAATTGAAGGCGATAATTTTTATTATGTAGGGGAATATGGCAAACGCGATCGCACTCCTGGCAGCGATGTAGATGTATGTTTTTCCGGTAATATTGCCGTCACCCAGTTAAGAGTTTGATATCAGCCATCAGTTAATAGTTAACTGTTACCAACTTTTAGTGGATATTGAGGAGAGCTTGTAGGAATATTAATTAATCTTATGGGTATTGTTGGTGCGATCGCGATCGAAATTTTCAAGGATTTAAAATCTGGTAAAGTTTCAGTGGTACTGAACAAGGCGGGTGAGAGTAGCTGGTTGCTCCCTACTTTTTCCCAAGCGGATATCGATACGCAAATTCCCACCCCACAACTCATTGACTAATCTCATCTAGATAATTTAAGTTTTATGCGGGAAGTGCATAAAACTTGAACTCAAATAATAGGATATGTAAAGGAAAATTCTTACCATTGAACAATCAACTTTTAATTAAGGAAAAATTACAAGCAAAACTTGAGAATATTCAAAGTAAGAGCAACGGCTCTCCCATTACCGATTTGCAGCTAGACAAAACCTTAGCCGCAGAAATTGAACAATTGACAACGGAACTGGAGAGCGTCAATCCCAATCTCAATCCTCTTCTCTATGCTACTTCTTTGCTAGAGGGAGCTTGGCAACTGCAATACTCCACAGCTAGAGAAATACGTTCTTTAGCTTCTCTTCCATTGGGATTAAAGCTGGGTAAAGTTTATCAAGTGATTGATGTTGCAAATAAATTGTTTTTCAATCTAGCGAAAGTTCAACATCCTCTGGGGTTAGTATCGGGATATGTCAAAGTGACAGCTAGCTTTGAGCCAGCCAAAGAAGATTTAGAGCCTCTACAGAACAAACGTATCAACGTCTATTTTGAGAAACGCTATCTATCAATTGAGAAGATTCTTGGCATTAATACTCCCCAGCTTAACCCATTTAAGGTTGTTTCAGCTAATAATCCTACTAGTAGAACTGCCACATTGGATATTACTTACTTAGATGAAAACTTAAGAATTGGACGTGGAGGAGATGGAAGTTTATTCATTCTTAGTAAATCTGATAATTTACCTGATTCACCTCCTCAATTTAAAATTTATCGTGCCGCTGAATGAATATGACTTTCTCAATCATGCATCTTTTCAGCAAAGTAAAACCAAGCTCTGAGATGGTAGAGCTTAAAACATTAAATTTAAAAGTAAGTCATGGTATAGAAGGAGATATTAATGCCGATCCTATAAGCCCCAGGCAAATTTTAATTGTTAGGTATGAAGATATTTTAGACTTATCAATTAAACCAGGAGAATTGCGAGAAAATATTGTAGTTCAAGGTTTAGAATTTGAGACATTTATTCCTGGCTCTTTGCTAACCTTTGAAAGTGGTGCGGCAATTCGGCTCACTTTTCACTGCGAACCATGTAAGCGCATAGCTCACTTGGTAGAATCATTAAAAAGCATCCAAGATAAAAGAGGAATTTTAGGTG
>NZ_JADEXF010000285.1 GCF_015207245.1 Nostoc cf. edaphicum LEGE 07299 | reverse complement strand
TCGAGATGCTAATCCCACTTAATTTTGCCAAAAAGATGGAGTTGTTTACCACTACCTGTATTATGAAAACTATCTAAACTAGAAATGTGAGCTGATTGAGGTCATTAAGAGCTTGCAGCTAATAACTCTGTCTGTAAATTATAAGGTGAAGGTATCATGACAACTACCCTAAAAGTTGAAATTGCTAAGGCAGCAAATCTTGAAGAAGCCATTACTAATGCTATTAATGAAGCCCGAACAACTTGCGATCTAGATGGCAGTAATTCTGCTGGCTGTGTCGTAGCCTGGGATATTGTAGAAGAATTGCAAGCCGAGAAATCTCATCAACACCAAGCAAAATCAAAGAAAACCTCTTTGGAAAATTACTGCGATCGCCATCCAGATTCTGTAGAATGTCTAATCTACGACGTTTAACAAGAAAGAATTCAGGAGTCAGGAATCAGAATTGAGTATGAATTGGAGTTCGAGTGCAGACTTCGGCATGAGCGCTCAGTCGAATGCTGAATACGTGGATTTAAGTGCCCTACTAATTGATTCTGAATTCTGCATTCTTCTTTAACTTTTCCGTAAATCAGTTATTGCTGATTGTGTTATTTGCTTAATTGCCTCTAAATCAAGTGGTGGGGCTTCACTTTCCATTCCCAACCACAACAGATATTCGATATTCCCAGCAGGGCCAGTGATCGGCGACCAAGTTAAGCCTTTGTATTTCCACCCTAATTCGTGGGCAGCTTGCAACACCTGGAAAATGGCATCAGCTTGGTCGTTTGGATCGCGTACAACACCTTTTTTACCCACACGGGATCTGCCGACTTCAAACTGTGGCTTGACTAACAATACAGTTTCTCGGTTAGCTTGAGTTAGTTGCCACAAAGCAGGCAGAATCTTAGTTAAAGAAATAAACGATACATCAACCACCGCCAAATCAGGAATCGGGTCATTTTCACCATATAACTCATCCGGTCGTAGTTGGCGTAAATTGGTGCGTTCCCGCAAAATCACCCGCGGATCATTTCGCAACCGCCAGTCAACTTGTCCGTAACCGACATCAATACCGTAAACTTGTTTTGCTCCAGCTTGCAAGAGACAATCAGTAAAACCACCAGTAGAAATCCCACCATCTAAACAAATGCGCTCTGCTACAGGAATGGCAAATACTGACAAAGCTTTAGAGAGTTTTTCACCGCCTCTAGAAACAAAAGGCGATCGCTCTTTAATATTTATTTGAGCTGCAATATCAACTTCAGTACCAGGTTTATCAACTAGCTGCTGATTAACAGTAACTTCTCCCGCCTGAATTAACCTCTGTGCTAAGGCGCGAGAAGAACATAAATTTAACTCTACTAATAGTGTGTCGAGTCGCTGTTTAGCCAATTAATTAGACTCTCCTGGTAAAATTAAAGCCAAAGCACGATTGATGATTTCTTCGCGGTTAACCAGCTTTTCTAATTCTTGGGCTTCATAACGACCTTCTTCTACTTCTAGAGAAGCCTCATCAATGGCATTTAAATAGGCTTCTGCTAAGGTTTCTAACAATTCTTCTGGCGTGAGATAATATCCCCTCGTTTTACGCCGCTTATTTTCCCGCTGAATTTCCCGAACCGAATTCCGAATAGAGACTTCCCAAGAGCGAGTAGTGCGATTTTCAGCTTGTTGTTTAATCAAATGCAACAATAAAATCACTGCATAGCTACGAATCGTCTTGATTATGTCATTTCGGCTCATTTCTGTTAATTCTTCAACTATAATCAATGCTCCTTGAACATCGCCTTTAACAAGTAAGTCTTTTAGGGTTAATAATTCTTCCATAATCAGCGCCTCAAACATCGGCAACTTCTATTGTGGCTTATGACGGTTCCAGTTCAGATAAGACAAGCTAATGCGTTTAATCTATTAGCGATCGCTATTTAAATGTATTATTCTTTGCAAATACCACAATATTCAGATAATTAAGATACAGCAAAATCAGTGTATTGCCGTAGTTCGGCAGGATGGAAACCCAAGACAATATCTTCGCGCAAAATACCCGCTTCTAATAATGCCTCTGCAACTGGCTGAGAAGTACCATCATATTGAATCCACACTTTATCATTAATAATATCTATATGTACCACCGAACCATGTACGCGGCGCACTCCATCCCAGCCAATGTGTAACACTTCGTAGTGGTCTCGCTCCAAATCAATGACTGCTTCTGTCTCTATTTGACCGTTAGCAGGCTTGTGACTAGCATAGTCAAATATCAACTGACGAATAATTTCACGATACCGAGCTAGCTTATCCATCTGATAATCCTTTCTAGTTGCTCGTCAAAGACAATTAGGTTTATTCCTATACTATTAAGAATTAGCTGACCAAAGCGTTCGGAAAATATACCTTCGTAAACCCGCTTGGGAACTGCTAAATAAAGTTGGCGTTTTGGTTGTAGTTCTTTAAGCACGCTACGATAAACTTCATACTGTCCTACAGCTTCCTGGAGGTCATTCACGGGAGAAGGACTCAGAAAACTTTTGATTTCAACAGCTATTTTTTGATCGTCTCTCTCAGCAGCAATGGTAACTCTTTCTGCTCCAATATCTACGTAAAGTTCTCTACCCCCGTATGCTAGGTATAAGGGATCGTTGGTTATTGTCCAACCATCTGCAATAAGTGCTTTAATAACTGCGGTGTGGTAAATGTCTCTGGCTGGCATTAGTCGAAAGATAGCTTCAAAAACACAGCTTTAATCTAGCAAAGTTATTTTATACAGGCGCGATCGCAAATTAAAATAAATAACTAATATAAATATAAGATGTTCCTTTGAGGAGTCGAAGAAAAGCCGCACCATGCAGGAATTCTAGATCATTAATACTTATAGAACTATTAGCCCAAAATTATTTATATCAATAATAAATATCATAAGAGCAGGTATAAAATTTTTTAAGTACTACTAATTAATTTGTCAAACAAAAATTTTTTGCATTAATAAAAGTAAACGCACTTTGCCAATCAAGCCAAAGTGCGATATGTATGAAGTCCACTTAAGATTACAGGAACTTTGTTTGTATAGTTCCACGATTTCTAATTACCAGAGCTAGATGCTAAATATCTATCTCGCTCAACTCGCGTGTGATGTGATCGAATGGTTCATCCACAAAAGCAGTATTAGCCACACCAGCTGCTGCTACTTGCTCCTTAATCAGATCCTTGAGAATCTGGATACCGCGAACCGTAGGCCCAATAGGTACTCCTAGAGAATTGTAAGTTTCCCGTAGCCCTTGTAGCACTCGTTCATCCAACACATTTGTATTTCCTGCAACCAGCGCATAGGTTGCATAGCGCAGATAGTAGTCCATATCGCGCAGACAAGCTGCATAACGACGAGTTGTATAAGCATTTCCACCAGGGCGAATCAATTCTGGCAGTTCTTCAAATAACTTCAAACCAGCTTGTTTGACAAGTGCAGCTGCATTAGAATTGATTGCCGCCGCCGCTTGTACTCTTGCTGTACCACTATCAAAGTAAGACTTTAGGCTATCGATCGCATTCCGGTCAAAATACCGACCAGCTAAGTCATAATTCTTAATTAAACTTGTTACCGCATCGCGCATTCCTTCTTCTCCCAATCATTACTATTTATGGTTTGATATTTATTTGGCTGCACTTATGCACCAGTAAATTTTTGTGCTATTAAAAATAGATTCGGCACAAAAACAATTTATCCACTATCTATGGATTCTATGCCAAAGTTGACCCCTATATGATGAACTTTCCAGTTTTGTACAGATGATCCCTGAAAGGTTAATATAACCTGATAATCCAGATATCTGTAGCACAAACTACAAAATCAGCTAATGTCTAGTATTTAAGATATTTCTGGTGTGTCACGGACTGATTGAGATCAGCAGGGTTAGGATGCAATGTAAGATTCTGGTTTTACTTTAGGAAATTGGTAGAGAAGGAGTAACAATGACGACACCCCAAGAACTCTTGAAGAAAATTCAAGATGAAAAAATTCAACTGATTGATCTCAAATTCATCGATACAGTAGGGACTTGGCAGCACCTCACACTGTACCAGAACCAAATCGATGAGACTGCATTCACTGATGGCGTAGCTTTTGACGGTTCCAGCATTCGGGGTTGGAAAGCGATCAACGAATCGGACATGACAATGGTACTCGACCCCAACACTGCTTGGATCGACCCATTCATGGAAGTACCAACACTAAGTATAATTTGTAGTATTAAAGACCCCCGCACGGGTGAACCGTACAACCGTTGCCCACGCGTTATTGCCCAAAAAGCAATAGATTACTTGGTTTCCAGTGGCATTGGTGATACAGCCTTCTTTGGCCCTGAAGCTGAGTTCTTTATTTTTGATAGTGCTAGGTTTGCCCAAACTGCTAACGAAGGCTACTACTTCTTAGACTCCGAAGAAGGTGCTTGGAATTCCGGTAAAGCTGGTACAGAGCAAAAACCCAACTTGGGTTACAAACCACGCTTCAAAGAAGGTTACTTCCCAGTCTCACCGACGGATTCTTTTCAAGATATCCGTACAGAGATGCTGTTGACAATGGCAGAATTAGGTGTGCCCATTGAAAAGCATCACCACGAAGTTGCTACTGGTGGTCAGTGCGAACTAGGTTTCCGTTTTGGTAAGTTGATCGAAGCAGCTGACTGGTTGATGACTTACAAATATGTCATCAAGAACGTTGCCAAGAAATACGGTAAAACTGTCACCTTCATGCCAAAACCGATTTTTGGCGATAACGGTTCAGGAATGCACTGTCACCAGTCCATCTGGAGAGACGGTCAACCTCTGTTTGCAGGTGATAAGTATGCTGGCTTGAGTGAAATGGCGTTGTACTACATTGGTGGTCTTCTCAAACACGCACCAGCACTATTGGCAATTACCAACCCCAGCACCAACTCATACAAGCGCCTAGTACCTGGTTATGAAGCTCCTGTTAACTTAGCTTACTCCGAAGGGAACCGTTCTGCTTCTATCCGTATTCCTCTATCTGGTAAGAACCCCAAAGCCAAACGTTTGGAATTCCGTTGTCCAGATGCTACATCTAACCCCTACTTAGCATTTGCTGCAATGCTTTGTGCTGGTATCGATGGCATCAAGAACAAAATCCATCCTGGTGAACCCTTAGATAAGAATATCTATGAACTTTCTCCAGAGGAGCTTGCAAAAGTTCCCTCAACTCCAAGTTCTTTAGAACTAGCACTGCAAGCACTAGAAAACGATCACGCCTTCTTGACAGAATCAGGCGTATTCACGGAAGACTTTATCGAAAACTGGATCGACTACAAGCTTAACGAAGCCAAGCAGTTGCAGCTGCGTCCTCATCCCTATGAGTTTTACCTCTACTACGATGCTTAATTAAGTACCGTACCTATCTAAATATATAAGTTTTGCCACCCTAGAGGGTGGCTTTTTTTTCAAAGTTGTCGGTTGAAATATTCACTTAAAAAATCAACCTTAAAACTCTTCAGACTTAGCTCATGGAAGCGTGGCTGGGGCCATAAATCATCCGGCTGCTAGCATCTACTTTGCCTTGAATCGGATTCCAGTAGTGAGATACTTCTTCAGGAAGACCAAGTTCTTGTGCTGCACGCATCAGCATTGATTGTTGGCGATTCTTGACTTGTTGGTGTTCACGCACCATTAATGCACGAGATTTATCTGCGATAGACATAACCCTTTCTC
>NZ_JADEXF010000284.1 GCF_015207245.1 Nostoc cf. edaphicum LEGE 07299 | reverse complement strand
GCGATCGGGCGATAGGCATCAAAAATTTGGATACGCCAGTTAGGATGCAGAACATCAAGATAATTTTGCGCTTGGATCAAATTTTCAATGACGCTTTGACGGAGATAATAGGGGGAGTGTTTACCATAGGGCGCACCTAATTTTTCATAAGGATGGGGAGATTCCACCGCAAACAATTCTAAAGGAATTGCTGTAAGCGGTTCACCACACTCAAAAATCGGAATTTGATGATAAGGTCTCATCTAGTCAGCCATGCAGGACTTACGGATTTTAACGCAAGCATAGCATTCTCCGTAACGAGTCTCTTATTCCTTTATGTTCTTTGCGCCTCTGCGTGCGATACCAATTTTTCTCAATCCTGAACAGTAAACCAAAAACTTTTTTCTACAGGGTAAACACTAATAATCTGCTATGTATACAAAGTTATATAGCCTTTCCTAATCACATAAAGTACATCATAGTCCCCTCTCGAACAACCTACGGTGTACAGACAAGTCCTTTCGTCCAGAACACGAGCCTTTTGGTTCAGAACACGAGCCTTTTGGTTCAGAACATGAGCCTTTCGGTTCAGAACACGAGCCTTTTGGTTCAGAACACGAGCCTTTTGGTTCAGAACACGAGCCTTTTGGTTCAGAACACGAGCCTTTTGGTTCAGAACACGAGCCTTTTGGTTCAGAACACAAGTATTTTTTGAGTCTTTGAGCGAATGAAACAGCTTTGGTTTTCGAGAGGGGTTGGGGGTGGGGTTCTTGTACCTAACTTAACCAAGAACCGCTATATAAAATACTTAGGCTGTAATTACTGCTTATAAAGTTCTGAAACCTGTCAAACAATGATTAGATATAACTACTGAAATTCCTAAAAAGGTATTAAACCCGCAGAACCCCACCCCGCCAAAGCTACGCTAATTCAGATATAAACCCTAAAGTAAAAACTTAAGCAATTGCCAAATCATAATGTAAAACTAAGATTTCATCTGCTCTCAAAGTCGCCATTGCATATTTACAGCCTTGGGTATCAGCAAACTCAGCTAAATAATATTCTTCTTGCTCATACACTTCTACAATTGTTCCAACTTGCCCACTAGGTAAGCTTTCGATAGAAGTATAATCTTCTTCCACTAATTGTAATCTCTCAATGGGAATGGGCTTGAGTGTAGCAATAGTATCCAAAAGTTTAACTTTTTTCATTTAACTTCAAAAATGCAGTAATCAAACGTGGATAAATATTATTAGCGGTAGTTTCCCAGATTGTCCGCAGTCTGATTCCGTCTGTATCAGGTACTATCCAATCTACCTTAAACTGTTGATTCAATTAACGGTTTGTTTTTTTAATTACGAATTACGTTAGCGCAGCGTTAGCGAGTCTTCGAGCGTCATTACGAATTACGAATTATTTTAATGCTCAATCAAAACCAAACACCCTTATTAGATGCCTTAAAAGCCAATGCAGCAAGACTCCATGCACCTTTTTACACCCCAGGACATAAACAAGGTGAAGGAATTTCTCAACCCTTGGCTGACTTACTTGGTAAAGCTGTCTTTCGCGCTGATTTAACCGAATTAGCAGATTTAGATAATCTCTTTGCACCCCAAGGCGTTATTCAAGAAGCACAACAACTCGCGGCTGAGGCGTTTGGTGCTTTACAAACATGGTTCCTTGTCAATGGTTCTACCTGTGGAATTGAAGCGGCAATTCTCGCTACCTGTGGCACAGGCGATAAAATTATTCTGCCTCGCAATGTGCATTCTTCTGCGATCGCAGGTTTAATTCTTTCCGGTGCAATACCAATTTTTCTTAATCCTGAATACGATCCAGTTTTAGATATTGCCCATAGCATCACGCCTAATGCTGTAGAATCTGCACTCCAACAACATCCAGACGCTAAAGCAGTGTTGACAGTTTATCCAACATATTACGGTGTTTGTGGAGATTTGAGTGCGATCGCCAACATTACACATCAATATAATATCCCTCTACTCGTAGATGAGGCACACGGCGCACACTTTGCCTTTCATCCCGAATTACCCACTCCAGCTTTAGCCGCAGGTGCAGATTTAACTGTACAATCTACCCACAAGGTACTCGGTGCGATGACACAGGCATCGATGCTGCACATTCAAGGTAACAGGATAGATGGCGATCGCATCAGTAAAGCTTTGCAACTTTTACAGTCTACCAGTCCTAGTTATTTACTTTTAGCTTCTTTAGATGCAGCGCGTCAGCAAATGGCACTCCACGGAAAAATGCTGATGTCTCGCACTTTGCAACTTGCTGAAGAAGCTAGAACCAGAATCAGTCAAATTCCTGGATTATCAGTTTTGGAAATGCCTCTGTTGGGGGGATCTCCCGGCTTTATAACTTTGGACAAAACGCGACTAACTGTCACTGTTTCTGGTTTAGGTTTAACCGGATTTGAAGCCGATGAAATTCTAGATGAAAAATTTGCCGTTACTGCTGAATTTGCCTCACTACAACATCTCACCTTTATCATTAGTTTGGGCAACACCCCAGCCGATATTGAACAATTAGTGCAAGGTTTCACCACCCTCGCCAAAGAATATTGCCGAAGCAACTTGACTGTTAAAAACCATGTTTGGCTAAATCTAGACAGAACGCTAGATTATGCTTTACAATTTTCTCCCCGTGAAGCTTTTTTTGCTGTCAGTGAAATACTACCTTTGACACAAACGAATAACCGTATCTGTGCTGAAATCGTTTGTCCCTATCCTCCAGGAATTCCTGTGTTAATGCCGGGAGAAGTCATCACCAAACCCGTCCTTGACTATCTGCAACAAATCCAGGCAATGGGAGGATTGATCAGTGGTTGTGCTGATAGTAGTTTACGCACCCTAAAGGTAGTAAAAGAATGACTTATATGGTAAATTTAAGAATAATAATTTAAGACCATTACTCACAATGTTTCCTCGTTTGTAAAACTTACCTAAATAATCCTCTCTTAAAAATAAATTTAAATCAATGAAGAAAAATTTTTTATTCGTAGCAGCAGTTGGACTTTCATTAGTTACGACTTTCAATAAAGCTGCTTTTGCTCAAAGTCCAACTAATACTATTGCACCAAGTAGTAAGGTCAAGTTAACGGCAATGTAGTGGTAGCTTCTTTGACAGGAAATGGTGAGTCTCACAATTATCTATTTAATGGCGATCTGCCAGATGTCCCAACGAAGTACTACAATCCGCCTAAGCCTCCCACTCGTGTTCAGGTTCCAGAACCTGCAACTCTTCCAGCTTTAGGATTAATTGCTGTAGTATTTGGTTTGTTTCGCTACAAACGCAATCAAGCAACTTGTTTAGAATAATTAAAAATTTTTGGCAGCATAGCGCATGAAGCGAATTTGTTTACAGATTTTCGCTCATGCGCTATTTCCTTGCTCTCTACCTTCTACAATAAGGATAGACTTTATTGAGATTTGTATAGTTGGGGATCGGCTGTCATGGCTCCCGCCGTTTTAATTCAAAATCTGCAAAAACGTTACGGTACAGTGGTTGCCGTCCAGGATGTTTCCTTTCAGGTAGAACCAGGAGAAATTTTTGGTTTACTTGGCCCCAATGGTGCTGGGAAAACTACTACCTTGCGTGCTTTGTGTACGCTGATTACACCGGATGCTGGCAAAATCGAAGTATCTGGCATCTCTGTGTTAGATAATCCCAGAGTGGCAAGACAACGACTAGGCTACGTAGCTCAGGAAGTCGCTATAGATAAGGTGTTGACTGGAAAAGAACTGCTGCAATTGCAAGCAGCACTTTATCACCTTCCAAACGCAGTAGCCAAACAGCGAATTGAGACGGTATTAGACTTACTCGGTTTGCAAGAATACGCTAATAAAAAGACAGGAACCTACTCAGGCGGTTTACGCAAGCGCCTAGACTTGGCTGCTGGATTGCTCCATGCACCGGATGTTTTGGTGTTGGACGAGCCAACTGTAGGACTTGATATAGAGACTCGTTTTGTGGTATGGGATTTCCTGAGAAAATTACGCGCCTCTGGGACGACGGTAGTAATTACCAGCCATTACTTAGAAGAAATTGACGCTTTAGCCGATCGCGTGGCGATTATAGATCGCGGCGTTGTAATTGCAAGTGGTACACCTTCGCAATTAAAAGATAAAGTAGGGGGCGATCGCATCACCTTGCGAATCCGCGAGTTTTCCCCGATTGAGGAAGCTGAAAAAGCTAAAAACCTTCTGAAACCTTTACCATTTGTCCAAGAAGTCATCATCAACAGCGCTCAAGGTAATTCACTCAATTTGGTAGTGACACCTCAGAATGATGTTCTCATTAACATACAACAAGCGCTGAACACCGCTGGCTTGCCCATATTTGGCATCGCCCAATCTCGCCCCAGCCTCGATGACGTTTATCTCGCTGCCACAGGACGCACCTTATTAGATGCAGAACTCGCAGCCATCGCCACCCGCGATCCCAAAGCTGAGAAGAAGCAGAATATGAGATAGGGAATGGGGAGTGAAGAAGGGAATAGGTGAGAGGTTACAGGGTACAGATTATTTCCTGTCACCTGTCACCTCTCCCCTAATCCCAATCCCTAATCTAAAATCCAAAATCTAAAATCCAAAATTGCTATGAGTGTTACTCCTAAATCTGATATCAATTGGCAACCATTAGCATCGCCACAAGCAAATGCTAATACTGCACCTAACTTTTTCGGTGAATTGGTACAAGAGACGTTGGCTTTAACTCGTCGCTTGTTTATTCAGTTGCAACGCCGTCCCTCGTCTTTAGTTGCTGGAATTATTCAACCAGTAATGTGGTTAGTGCTATTTGGTGCTTTGTTCCAAAATGCTCCCAAGGGTATATTTGGCAATACAACAAATTACGGTCAATTTTTGGCTGCTGGCATCATTGTTTTCACAGCTTTTGCTGGGGCGCTGAATGCTGGTTTACCAGTGATGTTTGACCGCGAGTTCGGCTTTTTGAATCGTTTGCTGGTAGCACCGTTAGCATCGCGGTTTTCCATTGTTTTTGCCTCAGCCATTTTCATCATCAGCCAAAGTTTGCTGCAAGCTGCGGTGATTGTCGCAGCAGCGGCGTTCTTGGGGGCTGGATTACCCGATGTAGCGGGTTTAAGTGCGATCGCTCTAATTGTTCTACTCTTAGCTTTGGGTGTAACAGCCATTTCCCTCGGTTTAGCTTTCGCTTTACCCGGACACATTGAATTGATTGCAGTGATTTTCGTCACTAACCTACCATTATTGTTTGCGAGTACTGCTTTAGCACCTCTATCCTTCATGCCTAAGTGGTTGCAGGTTGTAGCTACTCTAAATCCTCTCAGTTATGCGATCGAACCCATTCGCTATCTCTATTTCCACAATAATTGGGAATTAGGTAGTGTAGTAATGCAGGCTCCTTGGGGCGATGTTACCTTTGGAGGAGCGTTGCTGGTGTTGTTTGGCTTTGCCCTAGTCGCCTTGCTGAGTATTCAACCCCAACTGCGGCGAACTCTGGCTTAAAAAGATAAAATAGATCAATTTTATTTAGGGTCAAAACCCATGAAAAAACCATTTTTACAAATTACTAGACTCTTTGTAGTTACCGCAGCAGGAATTAGCTTTGCTTCCTTGCTCATGGCTCAACCAAGTTCGGCTCAAGTCAGCAGCCCAGCGGATGCTTTCCCCAGCAATAGTACAACAGACCAAAATACCGATCCTTTCGCCCGTTCCAATTCAGACAATTTCAATATGTTTGATC
>NZ_JADEXF010000283.1 GCF_015207245.1 Nostoc cf. edaphicum LEGE 07299 | reverse complement strand
TAATGATAGAGAGAAAAATTCTCCCAAGCGATTGATGAAAAGTAAATAAAAAAATGTATTAATAAAGGTTATTACGAGCTATGAATTAGTAAATAATTGATTTTTGTTGAGGAGAAAGAATAATGGTAGTAGGTCTACATAAACGTGCTGTAGGTGTATTTTCTCATCGTCGAGATGTTGAACACGCTTTACATGAATTAAAAAAAGTTGGCTTTGACATGAATAGAGCTTCTGTCATTACCCAAGATGGCGACAGAGATGATATTGCTGGTGCAGATGTGAGCGATCGCGTTGGCGATAAATCTGACGAAGGTGCTAAAGTTGGAGCAGCTACAGGCGGTGCTTTGGGCGGATTGACTGGCTTATTAGTCGGTCTTGGCACTTTAGCAATTCCTGGAATCGGGCCAATTATGTTGGCTGGAGCCGCAGCAACTACCCTAGCTACAACTCTCGCTGGCGCTGGTATTGGTGCAGTAGCTGGTAGTTTGCTTGGTGCATTAATTGGTTTAGGAATTCCTGAAGAACGAGCTAAAGTTTACGACGAACGTGTTAAACGAGGACACTATTTAGTCATTCTCGATGGTACAGAGGCAGAAATCCACAGAGCAGAAGCAATTTTAAATCATCAGGGTGTGGAAGAGTTTGGCATTTACGACCACCCAGATGCGACAAATGCAACCACTGGTTATGTGACTCCAACTTCTACTGCTGGTCATAGTGGTGTTACAAAACGTGCGATCGGGGTATTTTCTCATCGTCGAGATGCTGAAGTAGCAATTACAGATTTACGAGATGCAGGTTTTTCGTTGAATCAAGTCTCCATCATTGCCAAAGATACGAACGGTCATGGGATCGGTGGTGTAGATGTAGACAAAAATGTTGGTAGTGGTAATAAAGCAGACGATGGTGCAAAAGCTGGAGCTGCTACAGGCGGTGTTCTAGGCGGCTTAACTGGCTTATTAGTTGGACTTGGGAGTTTAGCAATTCCAGGAATTGGGCCCGTGATTGCCGGTGGCGCAGTTGCAACAGCTTTGGCGACAACATTAGCTGGTGGTGCGATCGGTGCAGCGGCTGGTAGTATTGTAGGCGCACTCGTTGGCTTGGGAATTCCCGAAGACAGAGCACAAGTATATAGCGATCGCTTCCAAAGAGGCGACTACTTAGTAATTATTGATGGTACGGAAGCTGAAATCCGCCAAGCTGAAGCAATTCTCAAACATCGAGGTATTGAAGAATTTGCAATCTATGATGCCACTGAAATTAGTGAACATCGCCCAGGTTCTGACCGAGTAACGCATCATGATGCAGCAGTAGTTGATCCGATTCGCCCCAATTACTCAACAGAGGCTCATAGAAACGATCCTGCTGTAGTTATTGTTGATCGTCGTGATGAAGTACTTTAACCTAAAGTGATTTTCACTCACACCAATTAGACAAAATTGCAGGAGCAATAATTTGAAAACTTGGCTCCTGGCCAAAACTAAAAAACTTGCTCCTCACTTTTGCCGGAAACATCAAAAAATTTTACTTTCTGATTCAGACTTAAACCAATGAAAAAGCTAACCCCCTTCGTAATTAGTTGCCTTTTAGTGTTTGGTGTTGCTGCTTGTGATAACGCTTCTAAAACAAGTGAATCTGCACCCAGTAATCCTAATGAGGCTCCCCAAGCACCGAGTGCAAACACAACAGAAGCTTCTCAAAAAGATGCACAAAGCGAAGTTCGGAGAAGACAACTTAATGAGGATATCCGCGCCCGCGAACAGCGCAATAATGCTACTGGTGGCGATGCAAAAAGAGCTAAAGCTGACTTAGAAAGTGAAGTTCGCTCCAAATTAGAGGCTAATATTCCTAAAGGTCAGCTAACAGTTAATGCCGCAGACGATGGTGTTGTAACTGTCGCTGGAACTGTCACTAATCAGCAGGAGTTAGCTAAAATTGAAAAATTAGCTAAGGAAATTAAAGGTGTCAACAGTGTAGTTGTAAAAGCAACTGTCTCCACAGTAACTAACTAAATCAGTTAACAACATCAGGTGAGTAGGTAGGCGTAAAGAGATTTAAATGCTCCTGCTCGGTCTGAGTGGTCAGTAATAAGTTTAACTGACCACTATAATTGACAATTGACAACCTTGATAACTATATTTATTGATGCTCAGTTCAGTTATACAAAGTCTTGTAGTTACCAAAAATAAAAACTATGGAAACCGAACAACAGCAACGTGAATCCATCAATGCTTCTTTATCACAAGGTACACTAGCACTTGAAGGTACTGATACTGCAAACTTGCCAAAGTTACCCCCAGCATCTGAACCTGAATCTCAATGGCAGCAAATTAGCAGACAAATTTCTCAATTTTTAGAGCAACTGCCGCAATATTTAAGTGACTTCTTTCGAGACTACAAGCAGCCTCTAATAACAGTTGGTTTAATTTTGGCAGCAATTGTTACGGCTAGAATAGTACTGACGGTACTAGCCGCAATCAATGATATTCCCCTACTATCACCACTTTTTGAGTTAGTTGGAATTAGTTACACCAGTTGGTTTGTTTTCCGTTATCTACTGAAGGCTTCAACTCGCCAAGAGTTAGCCGATGAAATTCAATCACTGAAAAATCAATTCGTGGGCGAGTAAATTTGCCGGCCATTAAACTAGGATTTATACGGGCAAATAGGATTTGCAGCTACACAAACTCTCGTCCGCCTCTGCGGAATTGAGTAGGGACTCTTATAGTTGCAGTTTCTAATTGCCCTTTTAATGTTTAAAGTTGACTTCAACCAAAACCCTTATTTTACCAATAAATGTCAATTCATCGTATTTAACCGGACTCAATCTTAATATTTAGATACATCAAAAGATAGAGAATATAACATTATTTTTAAATTTAAGTCACTTCTCAAGATAGTAGCTTGGAGATAAGAAACAGCCTAATCTAGTTTCTGAAGTTATTTAATAGATTCTTTAACGAGGACATAAATTATGGCTAATGAAGCAGTTAAGAGAGATACAGATTCATCTGATCGCGCGGAAGTCGATACTTATGATCGCGGCATTATCCCTGCTGAAACCGCCGCTAGAATGGAAAGAGAAGGAGATCGTTACAAAACCCGCCCCACAGAAGAACGGGAAGCAGATGCACCTACCGACGATCAAACCGATTCAGGAAGTGTCCGCACCACTGACGGCTATACCGTAGACAAAGAAGGTTTGTTAAACAACTATGCAGTTGAACCAGAAATGTACTACGAAGAACCGGGTGATGCACGCCAGCAAGCAGCAGAAGATACGGAAGAACGTATTGAAGAACTTGGAGAAGTGAATCAGGACGAGGAAGGCAAATTGACAGATAAGGGTGACAGCCGCGGTAGAGGCCCGGGAATAATTTAAATTTAATTAACAACTATCCTTTTGCTGGGTGCAATTACACGTAAAAAGGCTAAATAGGTGGTTTCTAGAGACGCAATAACTGCGTCTCTAATTTTATGAGCGAATAAAGTCCAAGCTGACATATCAGAATTTTTTAGCTTTTGATACATTGGGCTTGTAATAACTTGTGGTGGCCCATGTTAGAACAAAAGCCCTTAGTTATCACTAAAGAAGATGATTTATTCCCGCTATTCTCACGTTTACCAATTCTCACAAGTCTTCAAGCAGGTTGGCACGGTGCTTCATTTGGATATATGTGTCAACCTGCTTATGAATTTCCTGAAGTTTGCACTCCTTTGTGGCACTCTCTTGTCATTTTCACTCATGGAGCGTGGGTAATTCACGCTGAACGAAAAATGGATGGACGCAAGCGCCATGATGCTGTAGTTGGAGGGGATATTATGATTACTCCCGTTAACGTCGGGCATCAGGCTACTTGGGATGCTGAAGGAGACTTTATTTTACTTGCTATTGAACCACAGATTTTTGCTTGTGCAGTTGACGAAACAGCAGATGCCAAACAGATTCAACTTTTGCCGCACTTCGCCACACCCGATCCCCTAATTTATCAAATAGGGCTGGCACTGAAAGGCATTTTGGAAAGTGATCCTCTAGGGAGCCGTCTTTACGCAGAAACGATGGTAAATGCCTTATCAGTACATCTGATGCAACACTATTCCACGCACAAACCGATATTAAAAACATATAAAAATGGTTTACCACGTCGTCAATTACAGCAAGTTATAGACTACATTCACGAACATCTTGACCAAAATTTAGGTTTAGCAGAGTTGGCGGCGTTACTACTAATGAGTTCCCATTATTTTTCCCAGCTTTTCAAACAATCTACGGGGATGACTCCTCATCAATATATAATTTCCTGTCGCGTGAAACGTGCCCAGGAATTATTACTGAAGGGGAAAATGACAATAGCTGAAATTGCTGATTCAGTTGGTTTTACTAGCCAAAGCCATCTAAATTTTCACTTTAAGCGACTAACGGGTGTAACTCCTAAAGCTATTCAACAAAGATAGGATAAATCTGCAAAAAATCGGACGATTTTGCAAGACTCCAACCCGTAAATTCTCTAAAATTTTCAAAAATAGTATCTTGTTCCGAAATATTAGAGATTAGGGAAACTTTTTATCTATGGCCAGAATTGAAACCAAGACTGAGCCAATGGTGATTAACTTTGGCCCCCATCATCCTTCTATGCATGGGTGCTTTCGGATTGTTGTCACCTTGGATGGCGAAGATGTGATAGACTGTGAACCTGTCATCGGCTACCTGCATCGAGGTATGGAAAAGATTGCTGAAAACCGTACCAATATTATGTATGTACCTTACGTGAGCCGATGGGACTACTATGGCGGGATGTTTAATGAAGCTGTGACGGTGAATGCTGTCGAGAAACTGGCAAATGTTTCTATCCCCAAACGTGCTAGCTATATTCGGGTAATCATGCTGGAGTTAGCCAGAATTGTCAACCATTTGCTGTGGTTGGGGCCTTTTGTAGGAGATACTGGCGCACAAACTCCCATATTTTACACTTTGCGCGATCGCGAAATGATTCTTGATTTGTTTGAAGCCACTACAGGCTACCGAATGGTCAACAATAATTATTTTCGCATCGGCGGTGTTGCTATTGACCTTCCTTACGGCTGGGTGGATAAATGCGAAGAATTTTGTAACTACTTTGCACCGAAGATTGATGAGTATGAAAGACTAATTACCAATAATCCCATTTTTCGCCGACGAGTTGAGGGTGTAGGTGTTTTAAGTCGTGAAGATGCGATTAATTGGGGAATTTCTGGCCCGATGTTACGCGCTTCTGGGGTGAAGTGGGATTTACGAAAGGTTGACCACTACGAATGCTACGACGATTTTAACTGGGAAATACAATGGGATACAGCAGGAGATTGTTTTGCCAGGTATATCGTCAGAATTGGAGAGATGCGTGAGTCAGTCAAGATTATTCAACAAGCACTTAAGGGATTACCTGGTGGTGCATACGAAAATTTAGAAGCTCAACGTATGGTAGCAGGTTATAAATCTGAGTGGAACGGGTTTGATTACCAATTCATTGCCAAAAAAGTTGCACCCACATTTAAAATTCCTCAAGGTGAAAATTATGTCCGTGTAGAGTCAGGAAGAGGAGAATTAGGAATATATATTATTGGAGACGATCGCATTTTCCCTTGGCGTTGGAAAATTCGTCCAGCCGATTTCAATAATTTACAAGTTTTACCTCAGTTAATCAAAGGTCAAAAAGTAGCAGATATTTTCGTCATCTTGGGAAGTATTGATG
>NZ_JADEXF010000282.1 GCF_015207245.1 Nostoc cf. edaphicum LEGE 07299 | reverse complement strand
CCCAATATCAGTGCTAGATTTTAAACCAGACTCAACTTCGGCACATGAATTTGAGTTATTAGCAATAGAAGTTTTACAAAAAATAGGACTGTCTTAATGAAATTAGCTACATCACTTGTTGCTGTAAAAAAAATTACTTCAAGCAAACTTCGTTCAATTTTCGCAGATGATAAACTAGAAGAGGCTGCTCGATTAATTTTAGACTCTGAGGGCGTTATTAATCCCATAGTTGTTCGTAGAACAAGTCTGCAATCATACGAGGTAGTCGATGGATACTTTGAGTATTATGCTGCTGTTAGAGCTAGAGAGATAGATCCTCGTAAGGGCGAAATGATTGAAGTATTTATCATTGAGTCTGAAAATGAAGAGACTTTAACAAAGCAAGTTGAATTATTTAGACAGCAAAAAGCTGATTCTTCAGATCAAACATCTTTCAACTTCCAAGACATGGAACAATTTTTAATAAATTTGGAATCACGTTTTGAAAAGATAACAAACCAAATATTAGAGCAAGCAACTGGTAATGCAAAGTTAGAAAATGAAGTCAAAGAGCTTAAAAAGCAGATGGCTGATAAGACTGAACCAATAGAAGTTTTTAAAGCGCTTAGTCAAGTTAAAATTGTCTCTAAATTACGAAATGCTGGTTTCAATCAAAAAAAAGCTTCCCAGATAGCGGAAGCAGTAGAAAATGAACGTAATAAAGAACAGTTTAAATCATTGAATGATGTCGTGGAAAGGGTTAAAATTCCACATGGTAAAAATATGATCAAAGGTATAAGTATTAAAAAAATGCTTGAAATAGTTGATCAGTGGTCAGCTAGTAGCGAGTAGGTTGGGTTGAACGAAGTGAAATCCAAGAATTAACGCCTAATGTTGGGTTTCGTTCCTCAACCCAACCTACACAGCTACTCTTCTCTGCGTCTTTGTGTGGGCCATGAGCCATCAAGATAATTGTAGGTTCGGTTGAACGAAGTGAAACCCAACAATCAAAGCTCAATCTTGGGTTTCGTTCCTCAACCCAACCTACACAGCTACACAGCTTTTCTAGATTACGTGAAAAGTAAGTTGCACAATATGTCAATCTCTAACCCTGCATCTGTCGCAATGCATTAAAAGCCTTACCTCGCCAGCCAACTGGTAACAACGATAAACCTAAACCAGTCCAAGCTTTAGCAGTCGAAAAAGACTGCCCCGCTAAAACTAGCTCTCTACCTTGTTGTGTTTCACCCTTTTCAATTAAACGCAAACCTAATAATAATTGTGTTTCAGTTAAACGATTTTTCCTGACTTTCTCTAATTTCTCAGACTCAAATTTATAATTTTCTAAATACTGGATTTTATCAAATAAATAAGGAATAGCTCGATTAATACCTTGCTGTTCTGCATGAGAGCGATATTCCATCAATAATTCTGGTAAGTAATAGCCCTTTTTTCCAGCCAAAGCCAGACGCACAAATAAATCATTATCCTCACAATTTTGCAGATTTGGCTGCATATATCCTAATTCTTGCAAGGTTTTACGGCGAAATAATGTTGCCCCAACTTGAAAGCTTTGCCGAATAAATACGACTTCCAACAAATTATTTACAACACCTGCGGGTAAATTCTTCCTACCCCAGCGATGAGAATTTTCTTGAGTTTTTGCCTCATCCCGCACATTGTTAATATCAATTATCCAATGGTCTGTACCAACAAAATCAATGCTAAAGTCTTGAGCAAGAATAGCTGCTGTACTTGCGAGAAAATCGGGTGTTAGTCGGTCGTCATCATCAAATTTGATAAAATATTCACCAGTGGCAGCATCAAAGCCAGAGCGCATATTATTACTTTTACCAATATTTTGCTGATGACGGATATATTTAATCCGATCGTCTGTATATTGTGACATCAATTCGGGTGTGCGATCGCTAGAACCGTCATCACAAATAATTAGCTCAAAGTCTTGCTCAGATTGCTTGAGTACACTGTCAATTGCGAAAGGCAGTAAATTAACTCGATTAAACGTGGGAATGGAAACACTAACTTTTGGCATTTTTGCAATATGTAGAGTGGACATTGCTCACGAACTAAACGCATAATACATATTCTTGCAAAAGTCCTTAACACGCCACCCCTTAATCCCTACGCCTTAGCAAAGACCTACGGTGTACACACAAGTCCTTCTCACCCCCTCTAACTCCCCCGATGCCTTGGGGGAGAGAGAACCCGGATATTTCCCCCCTTACCAAGCTACGGTGTATACACAAGTCGAAAAAAGCTTGATTTTCTATTCTTCTCTCGTTTATCTCGTTTTTATCTCGTTCCCATGTTCTACATGGGAATGCTCCTCGTGGAGGCTCTGCCTCCAATCTGGCATTGAGTCTCTGACTCAATGAATGCATTCCCAGCCGGAGACTGGGAACGAGGAAAGTCTTATCAAGCTAGGTTTTTAGGACTTGTGTGTACACCGTAGCTTACCAAGGGGAGATTAAGGGGGGTGAATCCAGGGTTTGGGCTTTATTAACCAAGATGTGCGTACACTGTAGCCTTAGCATCGGGAAGGGGAGACAAAGCTACACTTTGGCGCGGTGGGATTTTTATTTTTGATTTATGCAAAAGGTCTAATGAGCAAGGCTGGGCAAAAGCTAAGTGTAAGAAATAGTTTGATTAATTTTATTCCAAACTTTTTTGATAAATCGATTGCTTCTAGCCGCTATAGTAGGTGGCTTTAATCGCTTCGGTTTTTGCTCTGGTTGCTTCAGAAAGCGATAGTGTAAAAATTCATTTTTGTAACAAATATTAACATCTTCACCTTTACACAAGCGGGCAAATTCAATAGCACCATAGCCCATATAGTGAAGACGATGAATGGGTTTTAATCCCTGTTGGTTGTAAAGAACATTATCAATGTTCACAAATCGATTTACACGAGCACAGTTGCCAGTCCTATCTTCGCCATTAGGACTGAGTGTAAAGTTAAATAGCGACCGAGCAATTCTGAAAGTCATGTAACTAAATAAATCTGCGTCACACCACCAAGCAAGTTCATTAATCCATTCGACTTCCTTATCTTCTATCAATCGCTTTTTGAGTATTTTTAATTCTTCAATGCCTAAAATCCCCTTTTTGGAACCAAAAAAACTAGAACAGTGTATTTTTCGTCTGATTTCAGATTCAGACAAAGACATTTTTTGTTCTAACTTCGGCAAGTCAAAAGCTGCAACTGAAGTTTGTTTTGTGTGTTCCCAGTCATCAAACACAAAGTCGTATTGGTCTAGTTTTTCTAAAACCTTGTCCAGCTTATTCATTGCCAAACTATCAGCATCATAAAATACAAATTTTTCAAACTCACCATCAAAAGCACACATTTTTCTGATTAAATTATTTTTTTTGTTCCATTCCATAGAAGGCTTATTTTTCCGGCTATTTATTGGATAAGCATTCCAAACTTGAACGGCAAAATCATCCCATTTTTGAATCGAGCTTTTATCGTCAAATAGGGTAACATTAGATCGAGAATGTATCTCCTGCTTAACTCGCTCTAAGCGGTCATCATAGGGAATGATACAAATAGGAATATCTGCACTAACATTCACCTCAATACTATTTAGCAAGGCTACTAGTTGGTCAAATACCACGTCATTAGCAAGTGTGTAAATCCCAAAATTATCCATTGTCATTAAATTATTTTTATCTTTGATTTACTGAGTAATACCAATTCTCTGTGAAGCTGCACATTATTTTGAACCTTCCCAAGTCCTCCAAACTTGTGGGGAAGTGCCGCAGGCGGTGAGGTTCTTTTTACACATCTTTAAACAGAATTGGTGCAACGAGAATAATACGATCGCTATTTTTTTGGCTTTAATAATTGACATTTCCCATTCCCTATTCTCCATTTTCTCTAGAGCTTGCTTCTGAGAGTTGTCTATGATAGTTTGCTAACTAGTTTAAATTACAGTAACGCAATCAAGCTACCGTATTTTGTTGATTTCTACCGTTGATATAGCCGAAGGAGTGCAGAGTTAAGAGTACTTAAGTACTTTACCAAATATATGACAAGTGGAAAAGCCAATCTTGCCGATTGAGAAGTAGATACTTAATATAAAGCTGAATTTTTCATTCATCCAGAGCATTTCCGAGCAACGAAGCGCCTGCTGCGATGGCTACGCCCGCCGCAGGCATCGCACTCAGCAAAATTGCCAACGTTGAGGATGGAAGCGGCAAATTTAGTTTCCTGAACTTCGTAGCGAGGATAGCGCCCTACAATGAATATACGTATGCAAACTATTCACAACCGTAAAGTCAAAGGTGGAGGCTAAACATTGGCACAATTCCAAGCAGAACCTCTGGCTTTATCAGGCTCTCAAAAAAATTGGGTCTTATTCGGTGTCGGACTTGGGGTATTCATGTCTACTCTGGATGTGGGGATCATCAATGTTGCTTTGCCC
Source organism: Nostoc cf. edaphicum LEGE 07299 (assembly GCF_015207245.1). Classification (GTDB taxonomy): domain Bacteria; phylum Cyanobacteriota; class Cyanobacteriia; order Cyanobacteriales; family Nostocaceae; genus Nostoc; species Nostoc edaphicum_B. The sequence goes on along the minus strand of NZ_JADEXF010000282.1, from coordinate 1,317 downwards.
ACATTGGTGCAAGCCTTTAATACCAGTTTTCCTACCACCCAATGGGCTGTATTGAGTTACCAGTTGGTCAGTTCCGGTTTAGTTTTGGGAGCAACCCGCTTGGGGGATATGTGGGGTAAGAAGTCCTTATACCAAGGGGGACTGGTTCTGTTCACTTTCAGTTCGCTGTTGTGTGGTTTTGCACCTAGTATCGAGTGGTTAATCGGCTTTCGGGCGCTTCAAGGACTAGGTGCTGTGTTTATTTCTGGGCTTGGTTTGGCAATCATCACAGAAGTTTTTCCCTCTTCCGAACGAGGTCGGGCTGTTGGCGTCATCGGTAGTGTAGTGTCACTGGGAATTGCTTTTGGCCCTTCTGCTGGCGGATTGCTCTTAAGCTGGTCAGGCTGGCATAGTATATTCTTCATCAATGTACCCTTGGGGATTATCGCTAGTTTCTTAATAGCTCGCGTGGTGCCACCTTCTGCACGCATTGAGGGCAAACAGAAATTTGACTTTTTTGGAGCCATATTGGCTTTATTGACTCTAGGTAGTTTTGGTTTAGGTATGACGCTAGGGCAAAGCCAGGGCTTTGGTAGTAACAATGCATTGATATTACTAGCGATCGCCGCCGTGAGTTTCACTACTTTTTTGGTAGTTGAAGCGATTCTAAAGCAGCCACTACTAGAGCTAAAGCTGTTTCGCAATCTTCAGTTGAGTATGGGTTTGCTAAGTGGCTGGTTAGCATTCATTGTTATTGGCGGTTCGCTACTCATTGTCCCTTTCTTTCTAGAGAGGGTCAAGCAATATCCGACGGTAAAAGTAGGGCTGTTACTAGCCGTATCACCTGTACTTAGTGGGTTAATTGCCCCACTAGCTGGAATACTTTCAGACCGTTTTGGCGCTCGACTAATCAGTTCAATTGGGTTGGGCTTGATGATTGGCGGCTGTCTGGGGATTAGCACCTTTGACGCTCAAATTACTGAGTTAGGTTATGTATCGCGCTATTTTATTTACGGCATTGGTCTGGGTTTATTCCAATCGCCCAACAACAGCACTGTTATGGGATCAGTACCAAGAGAGCGGCTAGGGATTGCTTCTGGGCTTTTGTCTTTGTCACGTACATCAGGGAACACCGTAGGAGTTTCTCTAATTGGGGCAGTATTTGGAGCTTTAATCGCAAGCATATCTGCGGGTGCAGATGTCTCTGTTGCCCCTCCTGATGCGATCGTTGCAGGGTTCCAAGGAACTTTTCGCTTTGCAGCCATAATACTCTGTGGGGCAGCAGTTGCATCCGTTTTGAGGATCGGTAGAGGGGAGGCAGGGGAGCAGGGGAGCAGG
>NZ_JADEXF010000281.1 GCF_015207245.1 Nostoc cf. edaphicum LEGE 07299 | reverse complement strand
CCTACAGCCTAGAAGCGCATCAAAATGGCAAAAAATGCTGAAGACCGCTATCAGAGTGCATTGGGACTGAAATTTGATTTAGAAACTTGTTTATCTCAACTCCAAGAAACTGGTGAAATTAAGCATTTCCCAATTGCTCAACGGGATGCGTGCGATCGCTTTATTATTCCTGATAAACTTTATGGACGAGAAACAGAAGTAGAAACTCTCCTGCAAGCATTTGAGCGCGTTAGTACAGGTGCGACAGAAATGATGCTGGTGGCTGGTTTTTCGGGTATTGGTAAAACCGTTGTAGTTAACGAACTTCATAAACCAATCGTCAAAAAGCGCGGTTATTTTATCAAAGGGAAATATGACCAATTTCAACGAAATATTCCCTTTAGTGCTTTTGTGCAAGCCTTCCGCGATTTAATGGGGCAATTATTAACCGAAAGCGATGCTCAAATCCAGCAATTTAAAACCAATATTTTAGGTCAATTACTTCTACAAAATTCTTCTCAAATAGAACAAGAAGAAAAACTGTTTGATATTGCCGGTCATTTGAATTTAGGACAAGAGTTGATCGCCCAATCAAACGAGCGAGAAGCCTTGGCTCGACTTAACTTAGCAGCAGGAGGTAAAGCCAAAAATTCTACCGCATACACTGCGGCCAGAGTTTATTTACAGACCGGGATTGAGCTACTCACAGTGAATTGTTGGCAAGATCAATATGAATTGACTTTGAGTCTGTATGTTGCCGCCGCCGAAGCCGCCTACTTAAATGCTGATTTTGATGGTATGGAACAGATAGCAGTACAGGTGTTGCAATCAGCCCAGACGATTTTAGACAAAGTTAAAATTTACGAAATTCAAATTGCTGCCCAGACAGCCCAGAGCAGACTATTAGAAGCGATCGCAGTTGGCAGAGATGCCTTAAAACAATTGGGGGTTGAGTTACCCATCGAGCCAAACAATGCTGAGATTGGTAAAGCTTTACAAGTCCTTGCTAGTCAACTCGCAGGTAAACGAATTGAGGAACTAGCTGACTTACCAGCGATGACCGATCCCCAAGCACAGGCAGCCATGCAACTGTTAGGAATGTTGTTTGCACCTGTTTTCCAAGGAATGCCGGGTTTATTGCCCTTTATTAGCTCCACAATGGTCAGCCTATCGCTTCAGTTTGGGAATACGCCCGCCTCCACTGTGGGGTATGGGCTGCACGGAATGGTGCTGTGTGCCTTTTTGGGAGAGGTTGAAGGGGGCTACGATTTTGGGCAATTGGCATTGAATTTGCTAGATCGGTTCAATGTGCGGGAATTCAAATCCACAATTTCCATGTTGTTTGGCGGCTTTATTCAGCATCACCAAGAAGCTCTCTCGGCAACGATACCTTTGCTGAAAGCTGGTTTTACCTCTGGTATGGAAACTGGCGATTTTTTACACGCTGGTTATAACGTATGTTGTTACAGCTATGCGGTCTTTTGGAGCGGCTCTGAACTTAGCAATTTGGAATTAGATATCGCAAGTTACAACGCCGCCTTAACTCAGGCGAAGCAACATTCTGCCCAGACTTATGTAAGTATTATGCGGCAGGCGGCACAGAACTTTAGGGAAACCCAAATTCAGCCCGATTGTTTGAGCGGCACTATCTACGATGAAACGGTGATGATTCCCAAACATCGTCAGGCTAATGAACTCACGGTGATGGCTGAGTTGTATATCTACAAATTGTTGCTTGCCTATTCTTTTGGTGATTACAAAGCTGCGATCGCTTACATTGAGGAAGGGGAAAAGTATTTACTTGCAGTATCAGGATTGATTTTTGTTCCGATTTCCCATTTTTATGCAGCCCTGACATACCTAGCCCTATTTTCTACCCAGACAGAAATTGAACTTTCTGTAATTCTCGCCCAGGTGGAAATCCATCAAACCACTCTGTACCGTTGTGCGCAAAATGCTCCCACAAATCATCTGCATAAATGGCATTTAGTTGAGGCTGAGAAACAAAGAGTTTTGGGCAACAAAGCAGAAGCACTGGAAAATTATGATCGCGCCATAACTCTAGCTAAAGCCAACGGTTACATCCAAGAAGAAGCACTTAGCAATGAACTAGTAGCCAAATTTTATTTCGATTGGGGTAAAGAAAGAGTTGCCCAAGATGAGGACACTGCCGTGCGGGGGGAACCCTTGTTGAGGCAAGTGTTTGGTGATAATTGGCAAGTTAGGGCAATTACCTTTATCAATCATGACCAAATACAAACTATTCTTGAACCACAATCACTCGCTAATTGTCAAGAGATTCCCGCAACAATTATCAATTACGTCAAAAATACTCAACAAAAAGTTTACCTAATCCGGGTGTTGAAATTATTGACCATGCAGAAGAAATTGACTTAGATTATAGTTTAGAAGATTTACCCAAGGCAATAGATTCAATGGTGATGGCGTGCGATCGCCTGAAAAATATCAGCACTAGTTTAAGAACTTTCTCCCGCGCTGATAAAGATTACAAAGTGCCATTTAAAATTCGTGAGGGGATTGAAAGTACAATTTTAATTCTCAAACATCGCCTCAAAGCCAATGAGCAACGTCCAGCAATTGAAGTAATAACTGATTATGGCAGTTTGCCTCAAGTTGAATGTTTTCCTGGACAATTAAACCAGGTGTTTATGAATATCCTAGCTAATGCGATTGATGCCTTAGATGAATCGAATACTGGGCGGAATTTTGCAGAAATCCAAGAAAACCCTAACAAGATTACAATTCAAACCTCATTGCAAGACGATCGGGTTACAATAACGATTGCTGATAATGCTAATGGCATGAATGAAGCAGTCAAGCAAAAGATATTTGACCATTTGTTTACAACGAAATCTGTGGGAAAAGGAACGGGTTTAGGATTAGCCATCGCCCGTCAAATTGTTGTGGAAAAACACGGGGGTTCAATACACTGCAACTCCTCCCCAGGAAAAGGTACAGAGTTTGCGATCGCAATTCCAGTGCGGCAATAAATAGTACTGAGTAGACCAACTTTAGCTAAGAAAATTCTGTCACCCTACTTGCTCATGGGCACGTAGCATTCATACAGAAAAGGCGTCTTCTCTATGAGACGCTCCACGTTGGCGGAAGTCTCTGGCAGAGAAGGCGGTTGGATAAATTAAGCTTTTGGCAATTTTTGCGTAAGTCCTGCCTGACTCAGGACTGCCTCTAAGTAAACTAAATGGGAGTTGAACATGTCTACTGAAAAAATCAATGAAGAAATATTGCTTTTACGTCAACAAAATGCCCAATTGCTGCAACAGCTAGAAGCATTGCAAGACCTTTATTCAACTACGCTGTTAGCCGAACAACATCAAATTGGCGAATTAGTTACTGATGAAGTCCCACAGAATTTACAACTGATAGAATTACAGTCGAAATTGGCAGATAATTCTACCTTTGTAGAATCGCGATATCAGCAGTCGCAAACAAGCCGAAGAATTAATCAAAGCCTTGCAAGCAGAATTACTCGCCTTGTTCAACGCTATGCAGGATGTGATTCTTGTCTTAGATGCCGAAGGAAGATACCTCAAAATCGCTCCTAGCGGTGCGCCCTTACTCTACCAACCTCCTGCGGAAATGCTGGGCAGAAAAATACATGATGTTTTATCCTCTGCTTGTGCCGACTATTTTCTCAACTCTATTCAACAAGCACTCTTAACTAAAAAAACTGTCAAGGTAGAATATAGCTTGTCTATAGGCGAGCAAGAGGTTTGGTTTGAGGCGAATATTGCCAGCATGGACGAAAACACCTTTGTTTGTGTCGCCAGGGATATCAGTGAACGCAAACAGATGGAAGACCAACTGCGACAACAAACAGAAAATTTAGCACAAACTCTTCAAGAACTCAGACAAACTCAAGCACAAATGATTCAAGCGGAAAAAATGTCTAGTCTGGGTCAACTTGTGGCTGGAGTTGCTCACGAAATCAACAACCCCGTTAATTTTATTCACGGTAATCTCACCTATATTGAGGAATATACTCAAGACCTGTTGCGAATAATTCACCATCAGCAGCAATCTGGTAATAAGTTGGAATTTCAGGCTTTGTGTGAGGAAATTGACCTAGAGTACATCCAGAAAGATGTACCAAGAATATTGAGTTCGATGAAAGTTGGTACTCAGCGCATCCGTCAGATTGTGCTGTCGTTACGAACCTTCTCACGCATAGATGAAGCCGAGTTTAAAGCAGTAGATATTCACGAAAGCATCGATAGTACCCTAATGGTATTGCAACATCGCTTCCAAGAAACAACAAAGCTTCCAGCCATTCAAGTCATCAAAGACTACGGCACATTACCTTTAGTGGAATGCTATGGCGGAGAACTCAATCAGGTGTTTATGAATATATTGGCGAATGCCATTGATGCATTAGAAGAATGGACAATTGAGAATGCACAATTAAGAATAGACAATTTCACATCTGGGTTGTTAACTCCCACGATCGCCATTCGTACCTCAGTGATAGATGCCGGTTGGGTAAAAATTGCGATCGCAAACAATGGAATAGGGATGTCAGAACAGATTCAAAAACAAGTTTTTAATCCGTTTTTCACCAACAAGCCTGTAGGTAAGGGAACAGGTATGGGAATGTTTATCAGTTATCAAATTATCACAGAAACACATCGTGGCAAACTAGAATGTCATTCAATACCAGCAGTAGGAACAGAGTTTGTAATTACAATTCCAATTCAGCATTGACCAACAAGGCAAAAGTAAAAAGTTAAAAGAAAGAAAATAAAAAATGGTTGTCAGCCTCTAAATTTATTTATCGGGATTATATTTTTACTTTTTAACCATGAATTTGTACTGGTTTACCGCTGTTTTTTATGACTTTTGATTTTTGACTTCCCCATTCGCGTAGCGTCTCGCAGAGAAGGGGTTGACTATTGACTAATAGCTAAACAATCAGTTTCTGACCACCAGGCGTAAATAAGTGTATCGCGGTCTGGTAAAGTTCCAAATGTATTAGGTTGCAACACATTAATGCTAATGCCATTTGTTAATTCCATAACATAATTAACGTGTGTGCCCAAATACATAACGTTGACAAGCCGTCCTTCAAAGCAGTTAACTGGCAAATTAGGTGGATACAGCGAAAGCTGTATTTTTTCTGGACGCACACTCACTACTACAGCTTGTGATAATTCAGTTGGTGTATCTTCAGTGCGGTTAATAACGATTGATAGTCCCATTTTTGTGGAAATTTTAATATTAGAGGAGTCTACCGCGACGATTTCACCACTGAATAAATTAGTATCACCAATAAAATCAGCAACAAAAGATGTACAGGGACGTTCGTAAATTTGGCTAGGAGTGCCAACTTGTTCAATTTTGCCTTGATTCATCACAGCAATGCGATCGCTCAAAGACAATGCTTCTTCTTGGTCGTGTGTCACCATCACAAAGGTTAACCCCAAATCTTTGTGTAAATTTGATAACTCAACCTGCATTTCTTTACGTAGTTTTAAATCTAACGCCCCTAAAGGTTCATCCAGTAGGACGACGGTGGGATGGTTGACTAAAGCTCTTGCTAAAGCTACTCGCTGCTGTTGACCACCAGAAAGTTGATTGGGAAAGCGCGATCGCAAACTTTCCATTTTCACCAGTTTTAAAGCTTCTTGGACTCTAGCTTCAATTTTCGATTTGGGTAATTTTTTTAACCGCAGTCCAAAAGCGATGTTATTCCAGACATTTAGGTGGTTAAATAGAGCGTAACTTTGAAAT
>NZ_JADEXF010000280.1 GCF_015207245.1 Nostoc cf. edaphicum LEGE 07299 | reverse complement strand
TAAATTTGAAGAATTGCAACAAAGTGTTGACGATAAGCAAGATGAGCTAATTGACACCCTAGCGCAGAAATATCAGGAGAACTTGGAAGCTGTTGATGCCCGCATTGAAGAGATGAAGGCAGCAAATAAAGGTTTTATTCAAAAAGCTTTCGACTTCATCGTGGGAGTGATCAAGACGATCATTGAACTGACCAAAATGCTTTTGGAAGTGCTAGCGCGAGTTGCTGGCGTAATTGGGCAAATCCTCAAAAACCCGATTGGTTTCTTGACTAATTTGATTCAGGCGCTGAAGCAAGGTTTCCTCAACTTCATGAATAATATCGGGAAGCACCTCCAGCAAGGATTAATTGGCTGGCTGACAGGCACAATGGCAGAAACTGGGATTCAAATGCCAGAAAACTTAGACATCAAAGGGATCTTTAGCCTAGCAATGCAGCTTTTGGGCTTCACTTATGAAGCAATTCGCGCCCAAGCCGTGAAAAAATTGGGTGAAGAAAAGGTCGGCCGCTTGGAACAAACTGTTGATGTATTTCAAGTCTTAGCCAGCCAGGGAGTGGTTGGGATGTGGCAGTTTGTCCAAGAGAAGATAGGCGACCTCAATGCCTTAGTGATCGAACCCATCAAGAACTTTATCATTGAAAAAGTGATTACAGCCGGGATTGAGTGGATTCTCAGCCTGTTGACTCCGGCTTCAGCATTCATCAAAGCTGCTAAGGCGATTTATGAGATAGTCAAATTCTTTATTGAACGCGCCCAGCAGATTGCCGATTTAATTAATGCGATACTGGATGCGATTGCTGCGATCGCTAGTGGTGCGATCGATCAAGCAATCAAGGGTGTTGAAAATGCCCTTGCTAAATCTTTACCTGTAGTTATCAGTTTCCTCGCAAGTCTTTTGGGCTTGGATGGAATTGCTGGCAAGATTCAGGCAATCTTCCAGAAGCTACGGAAACCGATGGAAAAAGCAGTTGATTGGGTAATTGATAAAGGTGCGAAGGCGTTTAAGAAAGTTGGCAACAAGGTTAAGAATAGCAAGTTTGGTAAAAAGGCTGGAGAACTGAAAGATTCAGCGAAGGAGAAATATCAAGCCGGTAAGCAGTGGGTTGAAGATAAGAAGGAAACTGGTCAGAATTGGGTTAATGATAAGAAAGCAGCAGCCGAGCAGTGGGTTAATGATAAGAAAGAGGGTGTCAAGAATAAGTTTAAAAATAGCAAGTTCGGCAAGAAGGTAGGAGCCGTTGCAGAATCAGCGAAGGAGAAATATAAAGCTGGTAAGCAGTGGGTTGAGGATAAGAAGCAAGCTGGTCAGAATTGGGTTAATGATAAAAAAGAAGCTGCCCATAATTGGGTTGAAGGTAAGAAAAAATCCGTTAAGGATAAGTTTGACAAGTTTGGCAATAAAGTCAAGGATAAGCTTGGGTTTGGCAAGGATAAGGACAAAGAAAAGCAGGATAAGCCTGAACAGAAGAATAAGCAAGATAATGGTAAAGAAACTAGCAAAAAAGATGAAAAGCAGCACCAATTGCTAGCTCAACAGGCAGTATTAGATATGAAAAATACTGAAGGCATAGCGAAGGATTATAAGACCTTAAGAGCAGAGAAACAAGCGCAAGCTAAACAAATAGAAAAGACTTATACAGCAAAGTTAGAGAAAGGGATTAAGCTCAGTATTCTTTTTGAAGATGCTGCGAGGGATGAGAAAGATAAAGACTTAGATTTTAAGGTAGTAATTGCACCGAACACTACGATTTTACCAAGTTCTATACCCCTTTCAAAGTCTTCATCTGACTATCAAATAGAAGCAAAAAATATAATGAATGACTGGCTGTTTATAGATTCTCATTTGTCAGCAGAGCTGAACATAACACTAACAAAAACTCAATCTTTGATTCAGGAATGGGTGACAAAAGATAAAGTGCTTTTTGGACTTAAATCAAGAGGTCCTAGAGATCCTAATACAGTTTACTTGTATAGCTTTAGCAAGGCTAAAGCAGAGGCAAAGTATGGAGGTATGCGCGACTACTATGGATATGATAATCCCCCTAAAGATTCAGCTAAAGGGCTGGCAATTTTATCTAAAGGCTTTAACAACCTAACCCCTCAGCCAATCGAACCTACGAACAAAAACTATCATAAAACTCAAGCTCGTTACAGAAGTATGCGCCCTGGATCTACATATACAGATTTTGGATATAAACATGCGATACTAGGACACGATGATAGTCATCAAGCTGCTGCTGAACATTGGAATGACATAGGACATACGCAAACAAAAAAGGAGAACCGTGTATGGAACCAAAATCCAAACAATTACTGGGGACCAGAACATACAACTGAATCGTCTGCATCAGGAAGCGGCACACCATTTTATGTGATTCCATGTCCATCTTTTGGTAGCCACGAAGATTGGTGGTAGAAATTATTTGTCACCTTGCAGGTACATAACAGCAAATGTCAGCAGAAAACATGACATTAACCAAACTACATCAAGCTTACAAAAATTGGCTAGGTATGCCCGCTCATATCATCCAACTGCGACGGGATGAATTTAGCGAACAGATACCCACAGAATTAGATATTTTGTTTTTTCATTCAAGTGAAAACGAGAATTTATCAGATGACGACTTTTTCACTTACATAGCGACAGCAGGTATGAGCAGATATGCCATGCAGGAACCAAATGCCTATGCAGAATTGATTATTGGTGTAAAAGGTCATCACCATAGTAACGATCTTGAGGCATTAGGAAGAAAGATAGGATATCTGGCTGTAATTCCCTTCCGTTATAGAATAAATTTTGCACCTAATCGGTTGATAAGCAACTTATCACTACCAATATTTGATCAAATGACATGTGTACTGGTAACTAATTGGTTTATAAAGCAGCCTATTTGCTTACCAAACTTGGAATCAGAAGTTTTAATGCTGACTCTCTACCCTGTTTACCAAAGCGAGGTACAGATAATTCAACAAATTGGTGACATAGAGGCGTATGAGCGTTTTGTGCATGAAGGAATTGATTTACAAAACCCTAAACGCTTCCCTGCTCGTCTAGAGGCAATAGCATCTCTCCCAGATAATAAGGAACGAAGGCAAGCAATGAAAAGTAAAGATGTAGTAGCAACAATAAAGCAAATTTGGGCAGATATTGAGACATGGTACAAGAAAAATGCACCAAATCGGTTTGAAGATTTACTTTCTAGCGCAAAAGAGGAGGAAATGAGCGAATTTGAGTCTCGTATTGGTCTTTCTTTACCAGAAGATTATAGAGCATCGCTCAAAATCCACAACGGCGACGTTTATCTCCATAGTTACAATTACCTCAGCCTGGATGGAGTGCTTAATAGTTGGTCAAATATGACCGATCTTAGTGAACAGGGAGTTTTTGCAGATCATGAAATCTTAGAACAATGGGGCGGAGTTATTCAAAATACCTGGTGGGATCGTGGTTGGATTCCTTTTGCTGAAGATAGTGGGGGCAACATGATTTGTCTAGATATGAACCCGGCAGATGATGGTATTGTTGGACAGATACTTTACATGGATATCCAAGAAGGCCCAAGTCTTAGCGAATTTAAATCTTTCCTTGATTGGCTGAAATATTACAGGGATGGACTACACACTGGTAAATACGAAGTAGACGAAGAGGAGTACATCGTAGAAAAATAACACAACTTTTGTAACCACAAATAGAAAGTATTTGCCAGTTTTTATGGATGAAGTACAGACAGTAATAGCAGAATTGCAAAATGATCAGGAATTAAGAGAGGTTAGCTGATGAACGCTACTAATTATGTGCTGAATTATCAAGCAAAATCATCAATCGTTAAATAACCATATATGTACGCGATCGCCAAAACAGAAAATTATCAATTAGACAGCGAACTAACCCTACACGACTCCTCCCAATCTCCCTTAACCGTTCGCTATTAACTAAGTATTAGCGGCTCATAGCCTTGGATGTAGTTTAGGGCGATAGCAAGATTTTGGGAAGTGTGATCGCGCTTGACACCAATCCAACTGAATAATGATGCAATCAGCGCAAAACCCAAAAGCAATCGCCTCATACTGGCAAGACGTAGGATAATGTGTAGGGCGATCGCGCCTTCTGGTCTTAATATTTAGCCCAAAAGCCTCGGTTAATCTAAGTTATAATTCTGACGACTGGTTGAATTGCAATTCTATGAAAGCTACTAAAACCATTGACGCATCTGTAACGTTGCCAATTGAGCTATACCAAGCACTCGTTCAACAAGCACAGGCACATGGATATTCCGTTAGTGACGAAATAACAGCGTTGCTGACCCCTTTGCTCATGCAGATACCCACTGAACTGGTTCAAGAGTTTGTGGCTTGGGAAGCAGCAAGTGATGAGGACTGGCTAAGTATGGAAGCGACACTAGCATCACTTGATGCGGTAGCGGTTTCCCATGAAGTGGAGAACTAAATGGCTAGAGGAGATATTCTCTTAGTTGGTTTGCCTGAGTCAGATAAGCGAGAAGAAAAGGGCAATCGTCCAGCAATTGCGGTTCAAACAGATATTGCAACTTCTCCGATGTTGATGATTGTTCCGGTTACGTCTTCATTAGGTGCATTGCGTTTTCCATTTACAGTTAGGATTGAGCCATCGGAACAGAATGGTTTAACCTTGCCTTCCGTGGCAATGGTGTTTCAACTGCGAGCTATTGATCGAAAGCGCATAATTCAGAAAATAGGTGAGTTAGAGTTGGAATATTTAACCCAAGTTGATGCAGAAATTTGGCAGATGTTAAAGCCAAAAGAAGCCCAAGAGTAAGGTATCTTCAATATTCACGCTATCAAGTGACAATGCTAAAAATTCAAGCCGCAGTGCCTTTCAAGTTGTCGCTAATGCAAGCAGAAATTTATAGGATATGGTAGATCAGACTGAAAATCATCAATTAGACAGCGAACTAACCCTACACGACTCCTCCCAATCTCCCCTAACCGTTCGCGCGATCGCCCTATCTCTCACCAAACAAGATGACGAACTCATCGCGTGTCGTCTCACCCTCCAAATCAACCCACAACTCTACCACCGCATCGACACCGCAGCCTTATTCAATCTCAAACCAGATGCGCGTAACTCCCTATCATCTGGTAAATTCCTCAGCGAACCAGACATTACCATCGAAACCAGTCTTAAACCCGATTTATTACCACTCTTAGCAGAACACGCCGTTAACATTGATGAAACTGCAAAATATATCCTGAATTTAAACCAAGAACAACCCGATAATCAAATCCTTTTCACTGAAAGTTGGTTGGGTTTATCTGTCAAACAGCAACAAGAATCAGGCGAAATCGGCTATCGTACTCTTTGGTCTTATATTAGTCCAGAAAATCTTTCTCAAACAAGCGCTTCCGGTGAAGGAATTGCTGAAGGTATTGTCAACTTTTTTAAAGATTGGACTGAGGCAAATTTGTCAGCTAAAACTCAAAAATCTGCTGCCAAAATGCTAGAAGGAATCGATAAATTTTTGACTCAATTCGCTGATATTAACACAGATGAGATAACACAAAAAATAGAGGCAACTTTGCCCTCAGATTCTACAGATGGTAGTCTTTTTGAAGCAATAATTAATTTCTTCCAAGCTGATAATTGGCCGTTTGTACAACTTCCAGGACAGCCAGCTTTACAAATACCGTTCCAAGGCGAAAATGGAACATGGAATTGTTATGCTAGAGCCAGAAATGAACAAAATCAATTCGTTTTTTACTCAATTTGTCCAGTCAACGCACCAGAAAAT